>JBDOMX010000458.1:0-37926 GCA_039831615.1 Planctomycetaceae bacterium | reverse complement strand
CGCGATCCTCGCGATTGCCATGAACCGGTTGGGCGGTAAGAGCAACACAGGTGAAGGCGGCGAACGCTATGAGCGATTCAAACCAATGGACAACGGCGACAGCAAACGGTCTGCGATCAAGCAGGTGGCAAGCGGTCGGTTTGGAGTGACCAGCTGGTACCTTACCAACAGTGATGAGCTGCAGATTAAGATCTCGCAGGGAGCCAAGCCAGGTGAGGGTGGAGAACTGCCTGGTTACAAAGTGGATGATGTCATCGCCAACACGCGACTGTCCACAAAGGGCGTCGGACTGATCAGTCCGCCTCCGCACCACGACATCTATTCCATCGAAGATCTGGCCCAGCTGATCTACGACCTGAAGAATGCCAACCGCCGAGCTCGGATCAGCGTCAAGCTGGTATCGGAAGTGGGTGTCGGGACGATCGCATCCGGCGTCGCCAAAGGTCATGCCGACAATATTCTGATCTCCGGCAGTGAGGGCGGAACGGGTGCGTCACCGCTGACCAGCATCAAGCATGCCGGTTTGCCGTGGGAACTCGGGATCGCAGAGACGCATCAGACTCTGGTGATGAATGACCTGAGAAGCCGAGTTCGGCTGCAGACCGATGGCCAGCTCAAGACCGGTCGCGACGTGGTCATTGCTACACTGCTGGGCGCCGAAGAGTACGGTTTTAGCACGGCTCCACTTATTACAATGGGTTGCATCATGATGAGAAAATGCCACCTGAACACCTGTCCCGTGGGCATAGCAACGCAGGATCCCGTGCTGCGCACGAAGTTCCGCGGCAAGCCGGAACACGTTGTAAATTACCTGTTCATGGTGGCAGAGGAAACGCGAGAAATCATGGCGCAACTGGGATTCCGTACGATCGACGAAATGGTCGGACGCAGCGATATGCTGGAACTGGATGAAGAGGTCGCACACTGGAAAGCGAAGAGTATTGATCTGACGGCGATCCTGACACCGGCGCGAAAGCCGCACCCGGACGTCCAGACGTACTGTACGATTGACCAGAAACACGGCCTGGAAAATGTCCGCGATATGGAACTCCTGGAGAAATGCCGCCGGGCACTGGAATCCGGCAGCCCTGTCAGCGTCGATACACATATCGAGAACATCGATCGGGCCTTTGGAACAATCCTGAGTAATGAAGTCAGTCGCGCTCACGGTGAACACGGACTGCCTGACGACACGATCCACATCAAAGCCAATGGCTCCGCCGGACAAAGTGTCGGGGCGTGGCTGGCGAAGGGCATCACAATCGAAGTTGAAGGTGATGCGAATGACTACGCCGGAAAAGGCCTTTCCGGCGGTCGGTTAATTGTCTATCCGCCGAAGACGTCGGATTTCGTGGCCGAGGACAACGTGATCATCGGCAACGTGGGTCTGTACGGTGCAACCAGTGGTGAAGCGTATTTTCGAGGGATCGCGGCGGAACGGTTTTGTGTTCGCAACTCGGGCGCCCGGGCCGTTATCGAAGGCGTGGGCGATCACGGGTGCGAATATATGACCGGAGGCCGCGCGATCATCCTGGGGCCAACGGGACGCAACTTTGCGGCGGGCATGTCTGGGGGAATCGCCTACGTCTACGACCCTCGTGAAACATTTCTCGTAAACTGCAATCTGGAACTGGTTGAACTGGAGCCCGTGGAATCAGGCGACGACGTTCATGAACTCAAGCAACTGATTTCCAATCACCAGCGTTACACCGGATCTGAAGTCGCAAACTGCATTCTGAACGACTGGGACACCGCGCTCAGCCATTTCGTCAAAGTGATGCCCGTCGACTACAAACGGGCGATTCAGGAAATGAGGGAAGAAAAAACGGTGACGACGCAGGACCACTGAGTGAGACACAGGACGAATTGCCGTCCCGCTTCCCAGGGTTCACATTTTTCTCGGAACACCCGACACCAGCCTGGCGACACGACGAACAGACGAAAGAACAGAAGATGGGCAAGCCAACCGGCTTCAAAGAGATTGACAGACAGGTCCCCACAGACCGCGATCCATTGCTGCGAATTCTGGACTGGAACGAATTCCACAATCATCTGTCAGTGGATGAACTGCAGGGACAGGGCGCACGCTGTATGGACTGCGGTGTCCCCTTTTGCCACACCGGGGAACTGATGGCCAACATGGCGTCAGGTTGCCCCGTCAATAACCTCATCCCCGAATGGAATGATTTGGTCTACCGAGGGCGCTGGCGGGAAGCACTGGACCGGCTGCACCTGACCAACAACTTTCCGGAATTCACGGGGCGGGTTTGTCCGGCACCCTGCGAAGGTTCATGCTGCCTGGCAGTGATTGAACCGCCGGTGACGATCAAGTCAATCGAATGCGCGATCGTCGATCGAGGATTTGAGGAAAACTGGATTGTCCCGGAGCCACCGAAAGTTCGCACGGGAAAGACCGTCGCCGTCATCGGTTCCGGTCCGGCAGGACTGGCCTGCGCAGCACAACTTAACCAAGCCGGGCATCTGGTCACCGTCTATGAACGTGACGACCGCATCGGGGGCCTGATGATGTACGGCATCCCGAACATGAAACTCGACAAGAAACAGGTCGTCGAACGTCGAGTCAAGCTGCTGGAGCAGGAAGGCATCAGCTTCGTTGCTAATACCGAGATCGGCAGGGATATCGCGGCTGATCGGCTGAAGCTGGATTTCGACGCAGTCGTGCTGTGTACTGGAGCGACACGTCCCAGGGACTTGCCGGTCCCCGGACGGGAACTCAACGGCATTCACTACGCCATGGACTTTCTGCGCCCGAATACCCAAAGCCTGCTGGACTCGAATCTGAACGACGGGAAGTACATCAGCGCACGCGACAAGAACGTCGTCGTGATCGGAGGTGGGGATACCGGAACCGACTGCCTCGGCACGTCCGTCCGACACGGCTGCAAAAGTATTGTCAATTTTGAAATCGTCGAACGACCGTCAACCGAACGGCGGGATGATAATCCGTGGCCTCAGTGGCCGCGGATCTTCCGTGTCGATTACGGCCACGAAGAAGCTGCAGCGAAGTTTGGTCAGGACCCCCGCGAGTTTTGTGCTCAGACGCTGGAATTCATCGGCGACGACAATGGTCACGTGCGGGCACTCAAAGCCTGCCAGGTAGACTGGCAGCAGGTCACCGAAGGTGGCCCCCCATTTTCTCCGATTCCCGGTTCGGAAACGGAATACCCTGCCGATCTGGTCCTGCTGGCGATGGGCTTCCTTGGTCCGGAGAGCGGACCTGGCGAGCAACTGGGCATCGATATTCGTGAAGGTCGGGGCGGTATGACCTGGTTCACCGCCGAACATGACCAATACACCACAAATGTGGAGGGTGTCTTCGCTGCCGGGGATTGTCGCCGTGGCCAGAGTCTGGTTGTATGGGCCATCAACGAAGGCCGAGGGGCCGCCCGCGAAACGGATCGCTGGCTCATGGGATCCAGCGATCTGCCGTAAACCTGACCGATGAAGCCGTCACTCGCACCGTGAAATCTCGGCCGGATCGTGGGACCGAGACTGCCGCCGCGACAAACTGACCTTCCGGACGCCTCGCCGGTGCAGTCAGGTTCGCGTGTCTCACTTTGCAGGAACGCAGAACCGGCAACGCCGGATGGACTTCAGGACCGACGCGACGCTGGTGCAGGAAAGTCCTCGACCAGGCGCCCGTCGACCAGTGTCATCTGGCGAGGAAATGACTCGGCAAGAGCAGTGCTGTGAGTCACGCACAGCAATCCGGCCTCACTCTCCGCTGCCACATCCAGCAACAGCTTGCCAATCACGCCGGCAGTGTGCGGGTCCAGATTGCCGGTTGGTTCGTCGGCCAGCAACAGCGATGGCTCCAGAACGAGCGCTCGACAAACGGCCACTCGCTGTCGTTCGCCGCCGGAAAGTGCGGCCGGGCGATGGTTCAGACGACTTTTCAGTCCAACTCGGTTCAGCAGTTCTTTCGCTCGTGTTTCAGCCGCCGGTTTGTCGGCTTCGAATCCGGCCAGCAGCGGCACAAGGACGTTTTCCAGCACATTCAGCTGAGGCAGCAGGCGATGTTCCTGAAAAATGAATCCAACATGCTGGTTACGAAATCGTGCCAGTTTTTGTGCCGACAGGGTCCATGGGTTCTCACCCAGAATCTCGACGACACCACTGGATGGAGTATCCAGTGTTCCGGCCATCAGCAGCAACGTACTTTTGCCGCATCCTGATGGGCCCCGAATGGCAATTGCTGCTCCAGACCGCAGCTCCAAATCCACATCCGACAGGATGCCGATCGAGCCACTCGACGTGTCGAACGATCGTTCGACGTGATGCATACGCAGGACAATAGGCATTGGCAACGATTCCTCGGCTTGAGTGGCCATTCCGGCCTGTGACCGGCTGCTGAAAGATACACAGTTCGATTTGCGCTGCGTAGCGCATGGCAAAGGAATGCCGGTACATTTTCGCAGCGCTGATTATGTCGATGACGTCGATTGTTCTTTCACGTCTGGCATTTCTGATCGCAATCGTTGGTCCGGCGCGTCGAATTTCGGAAACGCACCGGGAATTCCGAGCTACGAATCTATGCGAAGCGTCGCATTGATGCTGTTCCATGGAATGATTCAGGTCTGCGAAATGAGTTCCACACTCGTCGAATCTCCCCCTTCTGTCGCGCGGGATTCTCATCCCGTTGACGCACCGCGCACGGGTCCGGTCGACGGCGGACAACTCCCGTTGCGTCTGGCAATCGCAGCCGCTGCCCTGCTGGGAAGCGCATTGTTGGGGTCGGGTGCCGCCGGCCTCATCAATCAGGTCGTTTGGCAGCGTTCGCTCAAAGTCTTTCTCGGAGGCAGCGAAACCAATTGCTCGACGGTCGTTGTGCTGGTCTTCATGGGGGGATTGGGTGCCGGTTCATGGTGGAGCGGACGTCGAGCAGGTCAATTTTGCAATCCACTCAGGACATTCGCAGTTCTCGAAGTCTTGTTGGGATGCACAAACCTTTGTGTCTGGACGATCCTGACAGCAGATGTCACTGATTCTGTCTTCGCCATGCAGCGACTGGCGATGGGAGCAGGAATCCCGCTGCTGATGATGTATGCCATTGGGGCGACGCTGGTTCTGGCTCTTCCCTGCCTGTTGATGGGTGCCACCATGCCCCTGGCGGCACAGGTTTGTCAAAGTAATCTGGGGCTTCGACGGCCGCGACTCCTTGCCTGGCTCTTCTTTATCAATACCGCCGGCAGCGTTGTCGGCGCGGTTGTTTCCAGTGGCTCAATGATTCCTCACCTGGGCCTGTCCACGTCCATGTTGATGGCGGCAACACTGAATCTGCTGGCTGGCACATTATTGTTGGTGTTATTCGCGTTCACGAAACAGAAAGCAGTCGCGATCGACCACCCAGTTGCATTAAAGATGCAGTCGCCAGCTCGACGGAACTGGACTCCGACAACCGCCGATCTGTTGGCTATGGGACTTGGCTTCTGTTCGCTCGGCTATGAAATGCATCTGTTTCGGTTGATGCCCCTCAAGCATTTGCCGCTGCCCTTTACATTTGCTGCGGTCCTCACGGGATTTCTTGCGTTTTGGAGTTTGGGAGCAGCACTAAGCTCTTCAAAGCGACACATCAGGCTGGAAACCGGACTGAAGCTGTGTGCGGCCGGTTGTTTGCTGAGTATCGCATTGGCCGGAATTGACGGCTACACACCGATCCACGGTACGGCCAGCCTGGTGATGTTCGTTCTGCGAAAGTGTCCATTCTTTCTGCCCTGTATTCTGTTCGGATATCTGTTCACTCAAGTGACGGAGAAGGTGGCTCATTCATGGGGCAGAGACGTCGGCCGAATCTGTGTCTGGAACACAACAGGCTCCTGTTTTGGGATCCTGTTGATGACGTTTGTCGGTTACCAGATTCCGTTCTTCGTGGCAGTTGTCGCACTGGCGCTGGTTCTCATTGCGCTGACCCGCTGCGCGAGACGGCTCGACCGCGTCCCGAAAACAACACACCCGGAATCGAACAGATCTGATCGATTGAAAACCGCGTGGCCGGCACCGATGCCGTTAGTCGCCGCCGGACTCATTACCGCGGGCTGTCTCCTGGCCGATACAACCCGCATCGTACCCGGCTATCGTCTCTTTTGCGGTCGCGATGGTGTTGTTGTCGTGCATGACAACGGTGACCTGATTTGGGATGGACTGTGGCATTCGAAACTCAGCGACGGAACGGACCACATCGGGACGCATAACTGGCACCTTGGCGTCATGCCGGCGATTTGTCACGCCGATCATCCGGCAGACGACGTGTGCGTTATTGGCGTCGGCACTGGCATCACGGCATCGACACTGGCACGGTTGAATGACGTGAAAACCGTGGACGCATACGACATCAGTCGAGTTCTGGAAGACGTTTTTGCGGCTTATCCGGACGGTACGCTGGATTTGGCACACAACCCCAAAATCAACCTGATCTGGCAGGACGCCCGGTCTGGCCTGGAATTGAATCCCAGGAAGTACGACATCATCCAGACTCAGCCACTCTATTTGAAGCAAGCTGGAAGTGCACTGCTCAACTCGGTCGAGTTCTTCGGACTGGTCAGTCGGCGACTCAAGACTGGCGGAGTTTTCTGTTTGTATTCCAACGGCTCCCCCGCGCAGGCGTTCAGTATTCGGCAGACCGCCGATCAGGTTTTTCCATACCGCGAATCATTCTTCAACGGCTACCTGCTGATTCTTTCCAACCAGCCGATCAGTCTGGAAGCAGACGTCCTGAGCAGCCGGCTTAACAGCGACGATCCACTTTGGCAGGAAATCGCCGCCTATCCACCGACGAGCACTCCAGAGCGAATCTTCGACGCACTCGATACGCCGCGTTTACCGGGGTACGGCACTGCGTTCGTCATCACCGACGACCATCCCATTGTTGAATACCCACAACTGCTCACCGAATCCGTTCGCCTGGCCCAACTGCCATTCCAGTTGCCAAAACCGGATTCGCAGCATTCTCACCATGAACCTGAATAGTGCCATGTCATTCAACCTGCCACCCATTCCGGATCGACTCTGCGTTTCTGTGGCCCTTGTGGCCGTCCTGGCAAGTGGCATCTCACAGGCCGAGGATTCGTCAGCGATCAATGCAATGTGTCCTGTCCTGCAGGACCGACCGGCATCGGCCGATTATGCAATCCTGTACAAGGGGAAGGAGGTTCGGTTCTGTTGCAGCGAATGCGCGACAGAATTCAAAGCAGGCCCGGAAATCTACGAAAACGCACTTCCCCAGTTGCAGGACCTTCCTCTGCGACATCAGCTCCAGCTGTTTCTGGCGGACTTTGGCGGGATCGTCATCGGAAGTGCGCTGCTGGTAACACTCATTGGCCTGCGTGTCTACCGCTGGTATCGTCCTGTTACAGTTCAGCCGGCTCATAGCGTACTGGGTCGACTGCTGGCGCGAAGAATCAGTCCCGCTGTTCCGTTGACGATTCTGTCCGGATATCTTGGCTTCGAAGTCTGGTCACTGCAGGATCAGCTGCGCCAAGCGCAGCTCGAGGATGAAATTCACTACGCGACATTCTACGATTTTGGCTATCCTCCGGTCCCGCGTCGCCCGGACGCCGACCGACGCGTGGCCGCGTCATTTTACCGTGGCAATGACGAGCGCAGCCCCAGACTGTTTAACGACGGTAACTACCGAACGGCCACATTCCATTTGTCGCTTTGCGACGCCGATGGCGGGACAATTGATTTGGGTACAGATCTATCGGACACCGATCTGTTCGTAAAGCTGGAAGTGGAGCGCCCGCCGTTTACTCCGGATTTCCTGTACAGCCCCGAATTGATGGACAGCATGTTTCTGACAGCCAAATGCGACCGCTTCCTGGAAGCAGACGGCCCCGCAGAAGACCGTGTGACGTTGACGGAGGTCGAACCGATGCTGCGCTGGCAGGCCCTGTTCCCGGTTGAGCGAATGCGGAGCTGTTGCCGCGACGGTGAGGGCGAAACACTGCGAGGCACCATCTATCTTTGCCAGGAACAATTCACGGACGCCTGGTTATCATTTTTCCCGAAGCGTCGGAGTGGATCAAGATTTCATTATGGAATCCACTATGACCTCGAGACCAACAACGATGAGCTCACCGCACGATCAGACATCTATATGGGGGCGCTTTATCGAACTCGCAAACTCCCCACATGGCGGGTCCCCATGGACGAATGGTTCAGCCACCAGCCGATCCCTGAGCTCCCGGGTGAGAATGTCGCTGATCCGGAACTATTGGGCATCACGGACCATGTGGCAGTCGGCCATGGAACCAGTGCTGCACGGTAGCGCAGGTGGGTACGCTCATTTGGAAAACAGACCGAACAGCCCCTTCTTTTTCTCCGCCACTGCTGCTTCCATCCTCGTCTCTTCATCCGAAGAAAGGCGCGTCACCAAATCACGGATGCTGCGCGTCAGGCGTGCCTTGGGAGAGTGCTGGCACAATGGTTTCCCATTGTTGCGAGCTCCGATCATGGTGGCATAGTCATTGGGCAGCTGCCAGAAGACTTCACGACCAATCGTTTCCAGGGCCTTATTGATACTAATATCGCTGTCTTCCAGACCCATTCGATTGACGATAATCTCGACCTTACTGTCGAGACCATTGTTTTGATTCAGGTGTTGCATGATCCGGACAACATTGCGAAGGCACGACAGATCCAGCTGAGTGACCAGCAGAATCTCGTCACTGACTTCCATCGCCGACAGGTCCAGCGGCCCAAAGGACTTACTGACATCGATGATCAGATGAGAAAACGTGGCCTTCAGGAGCGCCAGTATCCTTCGCAGGTCATCCGATCGAATCAAATCCTGCCCTTCCAGCTCGACCGGTCGTGGCAACAGAAAAACACCACATTCGTGCCGGGTCAGCGATCGTTTTAACAGGGCGTAGTCGAGCCGCCCAATGTTCTCTGATACGTCACGCAATGTGTAGTCGGGAATAATATCCAGCCAAACATCCACGTCGCCAAGCGTCAGGTCAAGGTCAATCACAACCGGTGAGTTGGTGGGGGTCTGAGCGAACGCGGCGGCAGCATTCACGGCGATGGCGGTGCTCCCGACACCTCCACCAACCCCCGCCACCGTGATGATCTTTCCCGCTTCGATCCCCGCTTCACCAGCGGCCGCGCCCCTGGCTCCACGGATACGATCCAGTGCGGCAATGAAGTCGTCCAGCTGCAAAGGCTGATTCAGAAATTCGTGGGCACCACTCCGCATCACCTGAAGGATCAAGCTGCCTTCCTGCGAACTGCTAACGACCAGAACAGCACACTGAGTGGCATCGGCCGTGATATCACCAATCATCTTGATGGCCGCGTCAGGATCCGAATCCACGTTCACAAGTGCAATGTCGGGCTGCGTCTGCTGCACGACATCCATGAAGAACTCATAGCGAGAGCATTCTGCCTCCAACCACACGGTATCAATGCCAAGCAGCAGGGTTTTCAGCTCATTGCGCGAATCCTCGCTGGGATCAACGGTCGCGACTCGAAGAACACTCTTCATGGATCAATCCGTTCGGCAGAGGTTTCTTCAGAGAACATTTCTGAACAGCTCCGTTTTCATCATCCGGAATCAGCAGGAGTTTCCATCAAAGAACAGAATGGTTTTCCTGATGGGCGACACGGCACAGTGTCCCCTGTCGTTATCGTTTCGGTTGCGGTGCAATCAGTCTGCTCGATCGTCGGTTTGATTTCGCCTTGCCATCCTGCTCGGCGGGTGAATAGGCTGCTGGTACCGCCCGCTGTTCTCCATAAATCGCTGTCCCGGTTTCGGTACGGTTAGTCGGAGTGATGCGATTTTCGGCAGCGGGACCGGGCTTGATCTTCACACACTCGGTACCGTCCTGACAACTGCGGCAGCCGTCAGGATGCTGCTGGCAGGAACCCTGTTCCAGACAAGTTGTGCAATGCTGGCATTCATCGCCGTATTTTGGCACCTCAAGCAGGTTATGAAAATACAGTTCTTTTTCGGTGACATTGTCGGTAAATTTTCCAGGACCACCATACGGAATCTGTTCTGGTGACATGGCAGCAGTGTGTTCCGGGGTAATCAGAATAATCAGCTCCGTTTCAGCCTCGGTGTAACGCTTACGACTGAATGCAGCACCGATCCATGGCATCTCACCAAGCCATGGGATCTTGGCTGTCGTGGCATCTTCTCGCCGAGTGATCAGTCCTGCCAGTACCATTGTTTCACCGAAATTCATTTCGACTTCTGTGCTGGCTCGACGCACTGTGAACGCGGGGACGGTGACACCACCAACTGTGACAGCGTTCGAGAAATCACGTTCACTGACTTCAGTCTGAACCTGCATTCGCAGACGACCGTTCCCCAGAACATGAGGAACCGATTCCAGCAAAACTCCGAATTCTTTGAATTCGATGGCAGTGGTCCCCAAACCAGCTGGCACGATTATCGGAGTTTCGCCACCGTTCAGCAACGTGGCTGGCTGACCGTTAAGCGTCGTAATCATCGGGGTGGCATGGATCTTCAGCAAACCCTCGACTTTCAGTGCCTGAACGAAACCCTGGAAGATCTTGTTGTTGTTGATGAACCCAAATGTCAGTGAGGAATCGGCGAAACCGGTCAGAGTCGCCACTGGGCCGGCGCCGGTGACGGCGAGGTTTTGGATCGGCGTGATGGGACCGGGTGTGGAGATCAGATAGCCGCTGTCACCCAGGAACGCGAAGTTCATTCCAAAATTCCGCACCTTGGAACGTTGTACTTCCAGGATGTCACACTTGAGCTGCACCTGCTGGGCACCACCAACTTTCATGTGGTTGATAACCGTCGGAAAGAACTGTTCGGCGATTTGCACAATTTCAGTGATATGACTGGGTTGAGTAACCCAGCCGGTCAGCTTCACAGCGCCCTTGATCTCGGTTGCACGGACATCATCGTCCGGGAAGTCGCGTCGAATATAAGACTGCAGGTGACGCACGTCACCTTCCACCTGGACCTCGACCTGAAAGTACTGGTCGAATTCGTCACGGATGGTAACCGTCGTGACGCCCGTCTCTAACGCAAAGATTCGGACTTGCTGCGGGTTTCCCTGCACGACTTTGACTTCGATCGTTTCCGCATCGAAGTCAAGCACACTCTTGATACGAGCAGTGTGCTCCAGAACCGTGGTAAACCTCTCGTAGATATTCAGCTCGTTCTCACCCGGCTGCAGCCGGTAGACCGGCGAGGTCCGTGACTCCTGAGCAAATGGAGCATTTGAGAACCCTGCCAGAACCAGTGTGGCAAACGTCGCTGTGATCAGACTTTTAAGTGTCGGCATCCGTGCTCTCCTGAGCGTGGAAGAGCGGTTCCGGCCTAAACCGGAACCGCATCCCCAACTCATAACGCGCTCCGCGCGAATCGAAAGTATCGTGTCCTGAGCAGACGACCTGTGGCTGATAAGCCCCCGCCACAAACCTGCCTGACAGCTCCCCAATTGTTTCGTATTATTCCCCGAACAGGCTCCAGAGATCTGAGGGTGCATCTTTCAGCCCCTCAAGCAGTCCCTCAAGCCCACCATCCGGTGGCACCGGTACCTGCATGCCCCCCGGGGCGCGCGTTGCAGGTGCAGGTGCAATTGTATCCGATGGAATCGGCAGATCTGAATTGAGATTGACGATATCCACTCGTACGTTCGTTCCTTCCCAGATCGCAATTTGCCATGTCTCTTCCGCAACCGGCATCACTTCATCACTTCCTGTCAAAGCGGGACCTGTTTCAAATCCCCGGAATTCGTCCTGCAAATCCTGCAGGAGTGAATCCGCTGACTCCTGTTCGTCATCAAATTCGGGTACCAGCTTCGTATCAAGTGCTGACGCCAGGTTGACGTTCGGCAGTTTGCCCTCCAATTCGTCGGCTGACAATTCGTCGGCCGCCAGTTCTGTATCGTCCCCATTACGACGCAGAACCGTCGACATTCTCCCCTGTGTTTTTGCCAGTTCCAGAAACAAAGCCTGATCAGGAGTGACCAGCAAAGAGATATTCTTGGCTTTGCCTGCCTGACCGTCGTCGTTCAATCCATAAACCTTGTTGTCCACGGCAAAGACTTCCACGTACTGCAGAATTCGTCTTACCTTTTGAATTCGATCTCCAAGTTCGTTCTTGTCTTCATAGTTAATCATCAAGTCGACGCGATGACCAGGCTGCAGCATTCCGCTGTGACTCGTTGTCGGGTCCACCGGAATCGTGGACACCTGCATTCCGTCAGGAATCCTGATCGTAACTCCACTCGAACCGGGCGGTCCCAGTTTCTTCTCGGTGATCCAGTCACCGATATTTACCGGAATCAGTACAGCTCGATTTGTGATCTGCTCAAGGTCAGTGACAGCGCCGTCCGGAACGGTGTTAACGTCCACCGTTACAAATTGCGTGTTGACCTCGTTGAGCGTCTGCCCCATGGCAACGTCGGCCGACGCCTGAAGGACCTGAACCTTCTCGGTATCATCTTCCCCCTTGTTGTTCAGCACCTGCTGAACACCCAGCATGGCAACCAAGCCGCAACCGGCAGCCACAATCAGCAGAATTAGAGTCTGACTTTTCATCGGTGAAACCTCCGGTTGCCCGTTGGGTCCGCCGTACTTCGGTTGAATTCGCCGGAATCGTGGAATTCCGGCAAAACCCGTGGTACAGGCAGAGGCCGCAGGATCAAACCATGCCCCACCAGCATCTTCATCGGCACAGACGAAAACGTCGCTTCAGAGAATGCTGACAGGAAAACAAATCCAGGAAATGTCCACCCGTGGAATCCGCATTGTTATGGCAGTTTCCACATCGCCTTAATGTCCTACATCAGCCCGGAATACAGGAAGTATCCGATTGATCCAATGCAGATAGGAATCCCATACGGCAGCAAGGCCATGGTTGGCTTGCGTTCCGCGGCAATGCGGGAAAGTTCGTAGGGATCTCGAATGACGACCCACTCAGAAAGTATCGTCAGGAAATTCTCATAGTGTTTCTTCCACGCGCCGCTGTACAGCACCATCAAAACAGCCATGACCGCCCCAACGACGACAGAAACGATGAATGCTGCCAGGGTGATCTGCCACCCCAGCCAGGCTCCGATTCCGGCCATGAGTTTCACGTCGCCGGCACCCATTCCACCCACAGAGTAAAGCGGCAGCAGACACGCCAAACCCATCGCCATTCCAGCCAAACCTGCGCCCAAACCGCCCCAGCCACCTTCGCAGGTGCTGTAAATCAGTCCGCACAGGACCATGGGAAACGTAATCCAGTTAGGCACTTTTAACTCTTTGCCGTCGATCCAGGCCGCCAGAATCAAAACAGCCGATACCAGTTTGACATGCCAGTTGTTGATTAGCAGTTCATTCCAGTCCATCGTTTCCAGTCCTCTACACGGGGTTGCGCAATTTGTTATGAGTTGTTTGGCTGGGGAATATCCAGCACCGATGACTCCATTTGTCAGAATCAACCGATCCGATTCAAACGCGTCCGGTCGGCAGCAGAAACTGCAGACTAAAGATCGTGGCCAGGGTCACCAGAAAGGCTGTTCCCTGCATCAAGTCCGATGAAGACAGTTCAATCCAGTACGGCAACATGGCGCACCTCAGTCCAGAAATCTGATGACGGAACGCCGCTTGCCCTCGCAAGAGCCGTGCAATTAAAGAGAGCGTTCCCAAACACCGGGCTGACCACCCAGTCTGAATCTTTCCGCTGTAACCTAGGTTGCGGTTTTTGCCGGTCAAGAAGTTTTGACTGGAATGCGCAGAAGGCGGCTGCAGCTTGAATTCCGGTAACAGACGATCAGCCGAACCACTTGAAGAATCACGACCGCTCAAGTGAAAATCGCCGGCCGCCGCACGAATCATCTTTTTAACGTACACATGGAAAGCGCAGTCCGACTGTGCGAAGATGGTCGGTATAGATCGCATATTCCGCAGGATTCGATCCGACGCTCCCGTCCGCCTTTCACCGAGTCATCCGTCTGTGCCGACTGTCAAGCCACTCATCGCCGTCATTTTGCTGACGATCCCCGCCGCCGCTCAGGACGACGCCGATCCGGCAGACATCGACGTCCAGGTGGAACCACTGCTGACAAGCCTGCGGAACTCGATTGTTCAGGAACGCTGGCTGGATGCGGCTCAGTCATTCGACACGGCATGGAAGCAACTCCACGATGGCGAAGACCAGGCCCCCGAGGTTCGATTTGCCGGCACGCAAACTCTTCGCCCTGGACAGCATCAGTCACGTGCCGGTGCTCGAGAACAACTGCGTGAAATCTATCGCGCGTCACCACCGGCGTTTCGCGATGAGTACCAACGGCAATACGATGGTGCAGCGCAACGCAGCCTGCAGGATGCTTTGCAGCGGGGAGATCGCCGGGAAATGCTGAGGCTGGTCCAGCGATACGAATGCTGCCACTCGTCTGCCACCGTTGTCGGGTATCTCGTCACGGATTCAATGGCACGCGGCGATCCGCTGAATGCCGCCATGATCCTTCACCGACTGCCGGGCAGAACTGCGGAACCGACTACGGAAATGCAGATGCTGCTTGCAGAACTCTGGCTTCAGGCTGGGTTCTCGCAGGAATCTCAGCACGCGGTCCGCCGATTAGCAGAACGAAACGGGTATGGGTCGACTGTGAACTTTCGAGTTCGGCAGCTCCGGCTGCCGGACTCGCCGGACGCGGTTGCAGGCTGGGTCAGCAATGAGTTGTCGTTCAGGGTCCCGGAACATCCGTCGACATGGCTGCAGCCACAGGGAAACGCAGCTCGAACGGGACTCCAGGAGCAACAACCGGCCCGCATGACAATGGCTTGGCAAAGAACACTGTTCCGCTCGCGTCCGAACTCTGAATTGAACAGCAAACTGCAACGGCTGGAACAGCGTGTCTTGTCAGGTGTCGCCGATGCACCGATCTCACCAGCTCGTCCCATCGTGACCGATGATCTGGTTGTATTTCAGGGAATTGGCAATCTGCAGGCGGTCAGTCGGTCTGGGGGTGACCAGGTATGGGAATCAAGCCGCTTTAATCGTCAGCTGCAATCGGCAATCACGTGGGCGGACGACCAGAGTCAGCAGTTTGCCGCGCGAACGCTGGATCACATCGTACTCGATGCACCCCGCAACCATATTCGAGGGCAGCTCGTCAGTGATGGGCAATTTCTTTTTAGTGTTGAAGAAACATCACAGGGACCAATTTCGGCGATGGCAGAACCTCCGCCAAATGTTCAGGCCCTGAACTTTAATGTCCTGCGGGTGTACGACGTCGCGACGGGAAGACTCCTCGGACAGGCAGGTGGTCTCATGGCACCCGCCAAGTCCGGACGGACGGACCCACTCGCCGCCAGCTGCTTTCTTGGAGCTCCTCTGCTGCTGGAGGACCGCATCCTGATTCTGGTTGAAGATTCCCATGGAATCCATCTTCTGGATCTCCGTCTGAGGTCCGAGTCTGCAGCACCGGACGCAGAAATGCAGTTCGAAGTTGTGGATCGGCAATTACTTTCTGTGCCACTTTATGAATTACCGGTGCATCCGTTGCGTCGCTATTGCGGAACAAGTCCGAGCTTCAGTGACGGCCTGCTCATCTGCACCGGCTGCGATGAACAGGTGCTCGGCCTGGCCGCCGATGATTTGTCGATCGAATGGGTCTATCGCTATCGAGCGAACGTTCGGCCCAAAGAAATCGGTGGCGGTAACCCGGTATTCGGCAATGCCACCAGCGACGACGACTCGCGACGGCGGGACGGCCAGCTTCGTCCTCACGATTCGCTCATTCGCATCATGGGATCTCACGTTCTGCTAATGCCGCGTGACTCCGACCAAATTATCTGTGTAGATCTTCATACAGGACGGGAGCATTGGTCGAGACCGAGAGGCGATCTGCGTTATGTGGCCGCACTCAATGAGTCTGTCATTGTTCTTGCCGGGACAACTCGCCTCGTCGCAGCAAAAATCAAAGATGGCAGCATTGTCTGGCAACAGGAATTCACCGAGGCAGAGATTTCCGCTCAGCCTGCCGCCACGCAGCGGCTGATCTACCTTCCCACACGGCAGGGGCACATTCTCATCGTCAATATCGCAGATGGACGTCGGCTGCTGGATCAGCGGTTGTCAGATTCTGCTATCGGCAACCTGCTAAGCGTATCGGGACAATTGATCGCCCAGTCTGCCACAAGTGTGGACAGCTGGAAACCTGATGAAACCTCAATCGACTCTCAACTGGCAGTCATTGAAAATCTGCTGCTGAATTCCGATCCTCCTGATGCCGTCATCCAGCGTCTGGTCGATCATGTGCAAATGTCCACCGACGACCAGCCAGCGCGGGCACGACACCTCCTGATCCGGCAATTGCTGGAATCCATTCGTCTGGATTACCGACGGAATCTGCATCGCGTTCCGCTACTCACACAGTTAATCGCGGCAGACACACTCACACCCGTCCAGATTGCCGATGCGATTGGTGCGGCACTCGGTTTGACACTGCACGACACGGCCGTGTTTGCGGAATACTGGGACGCCGTCCGTGCCAAAAGCGCCCACAAGAACCGACTCGACCAACTCATTGTTGACGGGCTGACAACGCAAACTGACCTGACGATCAACGAATTCGTGACGCAGGTTCTGGAAATCATTGAAACGGCGTTGACGCACCGGCAACGACTGTTGCAGGTTGGTCGGGTTAGGCTGCTGGCAACTCATCGAACTGCTGCCGCAGTCCAAACGGCGCTGAGCCGCTTTGATGAAGCGTCGCGAAAACAGGCTGTCGGTCGGATTCGCCCAACCGTCCAGGCAATGATGGACGAGACGTCACACAATCAGTTATTCCCGGATCCATTGTATTTTTGCTGGATGGCCGGGCTAGTCGACTGTTTGCTGCCGCTTCAGGAACCCGCGTTGAATCGGATCCCTGTCTCAACTCAACGGGCCCTGGTGCCTCAACTCCTTGCATCGAGATCTGCTGGATGGCTGGATTCCCAGCGGGCCCTTTTGCAACTGAAAGAATCCTGGCATGCGACTGACACGTTGACCTTTGACGCCTGGGAACAGGTTGGCCGCGAGCCGCAAGGACCGGGGAACGACGACCTTGGCCGAGTCGCTGACCTCCTGCTACGTCAGGTGCCACCCGTTCCACTTAATAAGGTTCCTCAAGTGGTCGTTGGTGATGCACATACGGCAAATCAACAGCCACTCACTTCAATACAAGGAGCTCCGCGAACCCTGATCCCCCTGCACGGAACCCCAGGAGTCTATCGAGGATGGCAGTTGGCCCGACTTCATGCCCAGCCGGGAATTCTTGCCATCGATAGTCAGGGAAAGCGCCGCTGGGTCTTTAATCCGGCCGACAACAATGGGATTCAGATTCAGCCCAACGGCTTTCGCCCACAGAGGACAGACTACGCCGTCGCCTGTGGAAGGCTGCTTGCCCTGAATGACAATGATCGTTTGTACATGCTTGACGGTGCGGAGGGGCCACCACAAATCCTGTGGACCGTCGAACTCAATGACGTGCTGCCGAATGCAACAGAATATCAGGAAGACCTTCGCGCCTGGGAACGGACGACTGTCTACGACCGACAGCCCGATGCGCTCGCTCCGATCGGGCCGTTGACTGAATTTGGGTTACCACTCTTCCGAGGTCGGCGGCTAATTGTCCTCAATCCGTGGACCGGGCAGCATATGTGGATCCAGGATGGCATTCCGGATGACACCCGAATGGCCGCCAGTGATGATCAATTGTGTCTGATTTCTGAATCGACCGGTCAGATTCAGGTACGCAATCTGCGTGACGGTTCGGTGCGGCAATCCGGACGGCTGCCGGACTGGTGGGGAGAAGGGAATTCATTGTACGACACTTCCGTCCGGCATATTGATCTCGAAGACGGGGTGGAATACCCGTGGCGGATCGTGGTGGAAGGTACCCACTGCCTGGTGTTTACTCTGCAGCCGGATCAGGCGATGCTGAAATCGTATGATCTCGCGTCCATGAGCACCACCGGCCCTGGCCTGGCCTGGCAGACAGACCTCCCGACCAACTCCGTTTTTTCGAACGTGTGTGAAGGACTGATTGCAACGTTGTCCGATGACAGTCAGATCCAGATCCGACAGGTCGCAGATGGATCGCTGATCGTTGATCAGAGTGTTCCACTCATTGCCGGGTGTGAGCAGCTTTATCTAAGGCGGTCTCAGAATCGACTGATGATCCTCACGTACGCCCCCAACACTGAGTCAGAACCCCTGATCGTAGGTGATGCCGTTCCACTGAACGGACCAATTCTCGGGATTGACATTCGGAACGGCTCGATCGTGTGGACGAGAAACGCACACGACGAGTATCTTCGAACCCTCAGCGCAGGCCGGTCGCCGGCATTGCCTTCCGCACCGCTCCTGATACTCCTCAGCCGCCAACGTCGAAAAACGCCCCCGAGTTTGGGCGCCGATTACGCCGCCAGGATTTTGGACGTGAATACCGGCAATGTGCTGTACGAGGACAACAATCTGGGAACAAGCCTGTCGTACCATGCGTTAAGATTCGATGGCGACCAAAAATTCACGGTCAACTTCGACGAGCGCGCCGTCGAGTTTGATTTCTCGACCAGCGAAGCGACGCGCGAATGAGATCCAGGCGTCGGCAGAGATTCCGAGTCAGCCGGTCCAGGCCAGGATCAGTCAGGCTTGTGGAGTACGCCGGCAACCAATCGACACTCCCGGGCGATTGACTGATTGTTGGTGCTCGCAACCTGCAGGCCCGCGGTTCCCGCCTGCTGCACGGAAACTTCGTCGTGCACAGCTGGTTCCATGAACTGTGATTGCGGCCGAACCGACCCGCAGGCTGGTTGACAACCTGCTCACTCACCGTTTTTCAGCCCGTTGCCGGATCTTCAACTCGACTTCGCTGTCGCTATGATGCTTTCTCCGCTGGCAGCAATTCTTTGCTCTGTGTTTCCGACGACACTCCACAATCAACTCGCTGATCCCAGTGCTGGAGATAGTGTCGATAAGCCGGGTGATCGTCCGCCTGCTCTTCCAGCATCATACGCGTCAGCTGGACCAGTTCCTGTTCTTCGTCCAGGGTCAACCGCCCAAGTAACACTCGGCTCCGCAGGAAGACAAAGTAGGTGTCCAGGACATCACAGCGACAGTAGTCGTTGATTTCGTCCAACTGGCCATCATAGTACATCTGCTGCACCTGCGATCCATCGACGCCCGATTTGCCCGGCTTGTCGATCAGGTTGGCCATGAGATTCAGGCCACCGTTCATTCGCATCGCACCGAAATTTGAAAACAGGTCATATAGATCGATGTGCTGCGAAATGTTGTAGCGGTTTCGCGACTGTTCATAAGCACGTGATTCCACGTTGAACCAGCCAGGCAGACTGATGCCGTATCGAAAAGCAGCCAGCTCCATCACAGGCAGATCATAGCCTCGGCCGTTGAACGTCACAAAACATGGACGCTCATAGTGAGTCCATCCCTGCCAGAAACGCTGAGTGATCTGTTCGGGGCGATACTCAGGCGCATCCAATACCGTCAGATCGACCAGCTGGAAATCGGACCTCACTTTGGCGATCGCCACGGAGACCGGCAGGGTGAAGGTGGGTGGCAATACGTCACGTCCGGTCTGCTCAAGCAACTCCGCCTGGAACCGAGCAATCGCCTCGGGCGGAGACAGTTCGCAGTCCGGATACTTTACGCGCTGAATCAGATTACCGTCGCCAACCGTCTCAATGTCAAAGACCAGATAGTCCACCTGATTCATGGTCGGCCTCCCTTGATTTGGAATGTCCTGAGGTCATCTGCGTGACCCGCAATCGTGAAAATTTGTAATTCCCACCGTTGGATCCGACACCAACCCGTTAAGTCTTTTAGCTCGTGTGGACGCAATCACGAAAGAATAACAGTCGACGGCCCGTGGTTTCATCTGCACGGCGGAAAGAACGTACAAATTCAAGTGGGACGGCAGCTGGCACCATGATCCAGGGCTGAAATGCGAAGCATCTCATGCTGTGCATGCCCCGCTGTTTATCAACTGCCGCCTGCCCGATGAAATCAACAGCCTGCTCCGGGGTCCCTGGACAGCTATACAGGAAATCACTTAGAGATCGCCGATGCATTCCGTGAGTTCATGAAGCAGCTGGTCGATTTCGTCGTCTGTACCAATCGTGATACGCAGACCATCCAACGGACGACCGGCGGACCCCGCACCGGGGAACTTCATGTAGCGGACCAGTATGTGCCGTTCTTTGAGTCGAAGATAAATCGTCTGATGCTGGCTGGACGCGTGCTGAATCCAGACGAAGTTTGTCTGGCTGTCGTATACTTTGAAACCGAGGTCCCTCAGCCGGTCGCTGAGTCGAGCTCGGGTGGCCAGAATCTTTGCCCGGTTTGAAAGCATCCAGTCCTGGTCCCGGATCGCTGCTGTGGCGGCCGCCATGGCGACCGCATCACAGTTATAGCTGTCTTTGGCCTTTTGCATTTGGGCGGTGAGGTCCGGATGAGCGATCGAAAATCCGAATCGAATTCCCGCGAGACTGTAAGATTTGCTCAACGTACGCGTGATGACGAGGCGACGATCGAATCGTCCGTCCTGCAACAGTTCGCCTCGATGCGGTATGTCCGCGAAGTCGACATAGGCTTCGTCCAGCACCAGCAACCCGTCATCCGGAAGCAGCTGCACCAATGAGTCGGCCGGCCAGACGTTGCCAGTCGGAGAGTTCGGATTTGGCACGAAAAACACTCGGGTGCGACACCGCAGTTCGGCTGCTGCTGCAGGTGACCACGCAAAAGAATCATCCAATGCCAGTCGTTCCACTCGGCATCCCTGAATCCGGGCCAGTGCTTCGTACAACACATAACTTGGATACGGATACGCAATCAGCTGTCCTGAGTCACAGGCAGTCCGTACAATGATGGTGAGATTCTCATCGCTGCCATTGGCCGGCAATATCCAGTCCGGACCGATATTAAAGAGTTCAGCAACTGCGTGACGAAATGGCGTCGCCAGCGCATCAGGATACACGTTGAGCCGACCGCTCGCCGCGCGCTGAATTGCTTCAACCACAAGAGGGGACGGCGGGTACGGGTTCTCATTCGTATTCAGCTTGACCCAACCGGATTCCTGAGGCTGCTCGCCCGGGGTGTATCCGGCAAGCTGATGGATCGCATTTCGGACTGGCAACGGCATAGGGCTGCGGGAGACAATGGTGCGGGGATTTTCGAGCGGAAAATTGTCGGTCGAGCATACCGCATGCGACGGGACTCCGGCATTGCCACAGCCTGGTCTTTCACCAGGAATGTGAAACAGCAGCACGGGACAAAATCGTGGAACAGTTCTTAGGTCAGGACGTTGTGATCGACGTGGAATCCCAGTACGTGTTCCTCGGCCGTCTGGCTGAGGTGCGCCCCGGTTTCCTGATGCTCCAGCAGGCCGATGTTCACGATCTGAGAGATTCCAAGACCACGCGAGAATTGTATGTCCTTGATTCCCGCACCGACGGAATCCGCGTCAACCGCAAACAGGTCGTAATCCCCAGCGAACAAATTGTCAGCATTTCGCGGCTGGATGATGTGATTAAATGATCGGGATGTCCGATGTTTGGAGAATCATCCAGCTGTCGCCATTGATCTTCTTCTTCCCGCGCTGCAGAGCAGTCTTGCTGCCTGCAACTGCCCAGGGCGCACGACTGATGAGAAAAAGTATTTAGTCCGAATCAGCGTCGATATTATTCAAAGGGTCTTTCTGATCAGAGGCACCTTCCTGCATCATTTCGTTAAACGTTTCCCCCAACCAGTCCCAGACGGTTTCGCCGCCCCAAAACAGCACTACGCCTAAGATCGAAATCGCAATGATCCAGACGATCAGGCCCACGCCTCCCACGAGACCGCGGATTCTGTTCTGCAGCCAGCGCCAGCGGAGACGTGACCGCTCGTCCCGATCTACCTGCTTGTACAGGCTTTGCATGTCTTCGTTCCTGCCGGTCGCTGCCTTCCGTGCCAGCTGACGATCAATCGCATCGACAAATTCAGGAAACTGAGCCAACGGCAGGTACGACCCATCCGATGAGGCTTTGGCTCGAGCTTTCGGGGTGAGCATTCCGGCATTGATCATTTTGACCACGCGCCGCGACGAAAACTTCTCCATCATCGGTTTATCGTCGGGCGTACGATACTGGACGTACCAGGTCCGGTTTGATGTCGTGTTCTGAGCATCCGACGACGGCAGCATCGTGAGTCCACCGGCGCCGCCAGCAAGAGTGGCTCCCATCGCCGCCATGGTGGGTGCCTGGCTGCGAGCACCTCCAGCCGGCGGTTCAGCTCCTTCGATAAAGCTGAGCGGCTGCCCGTGCAGTCCCAACCCGGACAAGTCACGCAAGGCCTCTTCACTGGTCTTGTAACGATGACTGGGATCCGTCGCCATCATCTTGTCGATGATGAGATCCAGGCGTTCCGGAATCTCAGGCCTCAGCTTCTTTGCCGATGTGTAAATCCCTTTCTCCTTGGCAATGATCAGCTCGAGCGTGGAATCTCCCGCGTAGGGCAATTGGCCTGTCAACAGATGGTACAAGGTTGCTCCAAGGGCATAAATATCGCAACGCTGATCGACATGCTTGGCGCTGCGCGCCTGCTCCGGAGCCATATAAAGCGGCGTACCCAGTCCCTGTCCGCTTTGAGTCATCGAGACGTCCTCGTCCATCACCTTGGCTAAACCAAAATCGGCGACTTTCACAACCCCTTTGCTGTTGAGCAAAATGTTGTCTGGTTTAACGTCACGATGCACCATGTTCTTTGAATGTGCGTGACGCAGGGCTTCCGCACACACGACCGCGATATGCACAGCATCCGCGATCGACAGTTGTCCCAGCTCGTCGAGCCAGTCCTGTACACTTTTCCCGTCAATATATTCAATGGCGACAAAGTGAACGCCCTTATAGGACGCAACCGCGTAAACTTTGACCACGTTGTGATGGTCGATTTTGGCCATGGCTCGCGCTTCACGCTGGAAACGCTTCACAAAGTCTTCCTGCTTCGCCAGTTCTTTGGTCAGGGTCTTCACGGCGACCATGCGATCCAGACTAATCTGTCTGGCCAGAAAGACTTCCCCCATCCCGCCTTTGCCGAGACGTCTTTGAAGCTCAAAGTCGCCAAGACGCGTCACAGACTTCTTCTGTTGCGCGGAAGGAGACGTCTTTTTCGGCTTGTCGGTCACACGATCAACTCCAGCCGTAGGCATCGTCCCGGAATACCGGCAGCCGGGGATTCTGATGGTCTGATCCACGCCGCCTGTGTCGCTGGCGCCGAAAACTGAAATAGCCAGGTCGCGGCCCAAGCAATATTTCTAAACGAGCAATCGGTCGATCACTGGTCGGGGCCTCCTCACTTTGACAGACGCCTGATTTGCGAGCAATGGCAAATCAGTCAAAAGCGGACGGCACCGGAAATCCGTAGCCGGAAACAATGGATCAACGTGCATATTTGATGCAATGTCTCCAGAGATCTGTTGGAGGTTTCTCAAATCCCAGGACCTGTCAACCTACTCCCCGGGAGCCGGCTCATCCTCAGGCGGTTCCTCCGCCAACGCCTTTCGCAATTCATCCAGCCTGCTCGGATAATCGTCGACCCCGGTTTCCGGGTCGCCAGTCATCCAGCGGACCAGCAGGTCGAGATTGGCAGCTCCCAGTTTTTCCGGACCATAGGCTGGCATGTGATTCTTCTCCCCATAGTGCCGGTCAGCACCGGGATTACGAATGAAGTCACTTAGCCACGCGGCCGAGCCGTATTTTGCCAGCGTTGGATATCCATCCGCGTCGCCATCCACTGCAATAAAATCCTGGCCAATCGTGGAATGACAATCGGCGCACGACACTCCCAGGTCCCAGTCTCCGTCCACGGCAATTTCACGTCCGCGAGCAACTTTCTCTGGATCAATTTCGATGGAACGGTGCCCGGTCTCGGCGACAAGAAACTCCACGAGCGCTGCTACGTCAGCAGCGTTTTCCTCAGCGACCAGGGCCTCCGCGTCCCCCGACCAGTCTGCCATCTCTGAACTGTCCGGATCCAGCGATTGCTCTCCGGCATCCCGGTACCACTGAGCGTTTTTCAGCCAGGCAAAGTGATCCGCATAATTTGTGATCACACCACGCATCCAGGTCGGTGATCCGAAATTTCCAAGATCGGCAGCCGTGGGCGCGGCCAGGTGAGGACTGTATCGTGGTGGTGTGTACGAATCTCCGTTGAGCATTTTGTCTTCTCGACGCTCCAGGACAAGCATCCCGCGGCCGTTGTGACCATTCCAACGATGACAGGCAGCACAGTGTTTGGCAAACAGACGCGGCCCCCGTGTGAACGGGTCGTTTCTCATCATCACCATGGCACCGTCGGCGGAAATCAGATCGGGCCCTGAGGCCAGTTCATGTGCGCGATGCGCCTCCCGTTCTGCTTCCGCGATTGCTGACTGATGACTGACATCCGCTCGGTCCTCGACAATGGCCATCGCCGTCAGCACGGCAATCACGGCCGTCATTCCCCAGATAAATGTCTTGTTGAATCGATGCCCGAATTCACCGAGGAATTTCGTGGTCAATGGCATGGCGGCGAGGATGCCCATGATGATGCCCGGAATCACAATCGCACCGAACGTCAGTCCCAGCGATTCAACCGCCTGAAAGCGCAGGAATCGAAACAGGAAAAGGTAGTACCATTCCGGGCGAGCGGCGTCGAATTTGACGACCGGATCAGCCGGGGCGCCGAGTTCCGCACCGCGAAATATTGCCAACAAAAGCAAAACGGCAAGCACGCTCAGACAGGCAACCGCATCTTTCAGCACCTGATCCGGCCAGAACGTCGTATCCGGAGCACGATCTTTATCGGCGACCGTGAGCCCATGACGACGGAAACAATAGATGTGCAAAGCCAGAAAAGCGACCAGCAGCGTCGGCAGGATTCCCGCGTGCATTGCGAAAAAACGAGTCAGTGTCAGGTGCCCGTATTGCGACCCGCCCTGAGCTAAAACCTGGGCTTCCGGGCCAATGACAGGAGTGGCACTGACGATGTTCGTGGTCACGCGTGTGGCATAGTACCCCTTTTGGTCCCATGGAAGCAGATAGCCCGTGAGTGACAGTCCGAGGACAATTGTCAGCAACACAATGCCCAGCCAGAAGTTGATCTCTCGTGGCGCGCGATACGCTCCATCAATCACAACCTGGATCAGGTGGATTCCCATCAGAACAACCATGGCCTGGGCCGCATAGTGATGCAGCCCCCGTACGATGCTGCCGAGGTACATTTCATGCTGAATGTAATGGACACTTTCCCACGCACCACGCGTGTTGGGACTGTAGGCCATCCACATCATGAAACCGGTGATCGCCTGCAGCACAAAGACAAAGACCAGGGTACTGCCCCACACGTATCTCCAACGAGCACCGCCAGGCACACGTTCGTACAGCGCTTCCTGCATCAGGGATCGAATCCCTGTACGATCGTCCAGCCAGGAAATCAGAGCTTTCATAACTGTGTATTCTCCGTCGGCACGAACTGAAGTCTCGGACCAAAGCGCCGGCACGTCTTGTTGGGTCGTCGCGGAATAATTGTTCAGCGCGAAAAACCACGCCCCGCAGGGAACTGATCAGAGGCACACAGGTCAGGATTCGATCTTTTCAACGGTGCCACCACGGAATTCCTTATATTTGACCCAGAGCTCGGTCCCAGCCTCGTCTCGCTTGCCGGCTGTTGCTGTATAGATGTCCAGATCATCCATCCCTCTCGGCGGAATCTCGTTTTTCGGCTGCCCGTCCAGTTCAAAGGCGCTTGTGTGGCAAGGGCAATAAAAGTCATTGTTGCTCGCGCGAAAATCAACAGAACACCCCAGGTGCGGGCAGGTGGAATTGAACGCGGCCAGATTTCCGCTTTGTGTGCGACGGACCCAGATGCTGCCGATGGGCACATTATTGTATTTGTTCCACGCATCGGTCTGATCGGCGATCACTGTCACGGCAACTGGTGTTCCGTCCGCGGGAATCGCATCGGTATTGACCCGGAGCTTGATGGAATCTTCACCAACACTTCGACTGGCTCGCAAAAGTGGATCCAAAAAGAACAATCCACCCAGCGTGACGGGAACGGCATTCAGCAGCAGTCCCAGGAATCCGGTCAAAATCTGTACGACGGTACGTCGACTTTGAGGAGCGATTTTGGACTCTGGTCTGGACAAAGTCGGTTCATCTGCTGACATGGCAAGGCTCGCGCGAGACCGGATGGAAGACAGACGGGTGAAGTGATCCCCGCCGGTGGGGTCACTATTTGAATCGCTTGACGGACCAACCACAAGCGTCCATCGACATCGACGACATTCGATGCCGCTCCAGTGCTGTGTGCGGCAGGATGGTCTTTGATCATCTATCGTGCAGATGCGATCACTGCCACGACGTGCTCTGGCGGGCAACTCAGTGCGATCGTCGATTGACTGGTCGCGAAACAAACCAATAAGACGAGCGGCCCCAGCCGGCGTCGTTCGGTGAGCCGATGCCGGTCGGGGTCAGTCAGTACAAGATTCTGTAGTTCACACCCGGCCAGGGGGGGACCGTGCCGTCCGCACCAGACGAAGCCGTGTGAGGTGCCATCTCTGTGTCGTTGCGCTGATCGGGTATCGACAGTGCGAACAGGAATCGGTGCATAAGAAAGGGCTTCGCCGAATGATCGACGAAGCCCCCATAGAAACATGCTCGCAAGAAAAGATGCTTAGGAGAACAGCAAGCTCATCTCCTTATGAATTGATGCGAGCACCGTCCAAGGGATCCCGAAGACGGGATAATAGCTGCCGATTGAAGATCGGCAGCGAAATGATGCCAGAAATTTGCATTCCTGGCTGGTCATCCTCTTTGGCATATACTGTACCAATATCCAGGTCCGCTTCAAAAGAGTCCATTTATTTTTAGCGGTCGCAACGCCAATGTGACTTTCCGCTGAATTTTATTGAAATTTTGCCAGAACCCTGTGATTCAAGACTCGGTGATCTCCGCCGTATTCGCCGCACATCCGTGTATTGTGTGTGGCGGGGAACACCGCAGGGTGTAGCAAACCCACACATTAATCGGACCGCCGGACGACACTTCCCTCGCCAGCGCAGGCCAGGCTCGCGACGAATCTTTGCGGCTTCGTGCTCAGCCCTGGTCGCTTCATCATGTTGTTACAGCACGCGGCAGGCCTTGCCGATTTTGCAGTAGGAGTACTGCCAAACCCGCCTGCGGGCGTCGGTTTTGGGGATCGCGACGGATCGCCTGTTCGAACAATTGCCGCATTTTGCCGTGCATCTCCAGGCTTCTCATTGCACAGGACAATGTGTCGCCGCAATGAAGGATGATCCACCAGAGCATTGGCCGTACTCCGGTCCACGCATGTCTGTGACTGCATCTGTCCGGACACATTCTGCAGACTGACCGTTGCCTCGCGAAGAAGTTCGAGTCGGACCTCCTGTGCTGCCGGGATGAACCTCAACTCGTGCTGGATTTTGTTGCCATTCAGATTCGAAGGCATCGCACATCGCATCGATCCGCTGAACCGTCCGATCAACATTGGCATCGGCCGCATCCATATTCCCTGTTCCACACTGAAGTACCGATTCAGAATGGCAGATGCGTATCGCATTTCACTCGCTCCCGCACCGCATCAGAAGACACGGGAGCGCCGCGCATTTGAATTGTTCAGCCGGGATGAGTGTTTTGGACTGCACGGATTGAGCTGTTACGCGACAATGCGGAAGACGTGAATGATCGGGAGCGGCTCGAATGGGCTGTCGTCTGTGGTGCCGGCTTCCAGCTGGACGAGATACAGTACGTTGTGCACCCTGTCGTATGCCAGGCCTCCCAGGCTCTGGTCACAGGTTGGAAACATGTATTGACTCAGGCTGCCACCTGCAGATTCTGAGGTCCAGCGATACATTGGCTGAATATCAGATGCCTGGCGTTGTCCATTCGCCGCCTGCAACAGCTCGTCGGCCGAATAGACCACCGCTTGAGCTTCATAAGGAGGCCCGTGATAACCTTTACTGTCCGAGCAGTCACCTGGCCGTCCCTCGCCATAATACAGAGGCCCCGTTGCCTTGCGTCCGATCACGACGAGTGATTGTTTGCTCCCGAGTTCCAGCCATGCTGCTCCAGTCCACGAGTCCGCTGGATGATGTCCGGCCAGCGGGCGTTCCATCGAGTACCACAGGAGAGGAGTCGCATCCAGACTTGTGCCGGCTGGAGGGAAACCGTCTGGAAGGCGATAGGCAAATAACGCGGGCCCCTGACTGGACGTTTGCAGCCCGGTGCTGATTTGCAAACCGGATAACATGGTCCGACCGCCCAGCCGACTGGCAACAGACGAAGGAGCCTCACAGATGTACCCGGCATGCTTGTAGGCATGCCATTCCGCCGCACCACTTTGAAACGGGCCGAGGTGCCACGGTCCGGCTACCATCGGCCGCTGGACACTCAACGAAGATATCCCGTGCGAAAGAAAGTCGTAGCCTTCGACGTTGTAATAACGAAAGAGTGTCCAGTGCAGAGCATTGCCGACAACCTGCAGCCCACCGATACGAAACGGCTGAGAGTCATTCTCGGTCATTGCGGCCTGAATCCCTCCCGAGACGTCCCCAAATGGCTGCAACAGTTCAGCAACGTTCAGGTCGTCCAACGACTGGCGGAGCGAAATCACTGGTCTCGGGATCGAGATCTCCGCCACCTGCTGGTCGTAAATATGTCCCACCAGAAACAACGTACCAGGAAATCCGTCAGCTTCTCCTCCGCGATCACCACCTGCATGATATGCCAGCGTCGCTCCGCCGTAGGAAAACGACGACGACAATCCCTCAACATGCGGTGGTCGAATGGCGCCGAGATATTTGAAGTTACCTGGCAGCACTGCGTCGTTGTGCAAAGGACCCGGATGCCGGACAACAACGCGTTCAGCAGTGTCCTGCCGATCGCTGGATTGAGGAACCGCAGTCACTGATCCATTTGCATCCGGTTCTGCTGCGTCATCGGGTCGCGGCTCCGGAAATGCATTCGGTCGCGGCTGAATGCCGAAGAAATCAGTGTCAGCGCCAGCGGGTTCAGTTGACACCAGCCCGGCTTCGCCGCTCGTGGCGGCCTGCGCGGTCGTCTCGCGCGAGTCGCGTACTGCCAGTGTGAATTCACGGGCGAAGCGAGTCCCGATGATCAATGTCATCACAATCAGGACACCGTAGGCAACCTTCATCACAGGATCTCCTCAATCAGCAGCATTCGACACTGAGCTGACTGCCCTCAGCCGTGACCAGAACACGTATTCCGACTCTCCGCACATCAATTCATGATCACGATCTGTTCACGACCGGATTTATCAGCGCCCTGTTCCCAATGGTCGGCACTGGAGGTCGTCTCTGGTAAATCGATCGCGTCGCGCCAGTCATTCAGCACAGGGCGTTCTGTGAAAGGCTGTTGAAATGACGGACCGTGTTCCGGGATGAGTGCCGTGTGTTCGCATTGCTGCCTGGAATGGAGCACGAGAGTGCCGGCGCCCAGAAGTGCTACATAGTAGGGAACCTCGAGAGCCTCCAGACTGACGAACTGAGCGGCAACTCCGAAACCACACAGAGATGCGATCGTCATCTGCGCACAGTCGCGATACCACAAATCTTCATTCGGGCCGAGGCGACGCATCATGATCCAGCATCGCCACATGCAAAGCACATAAAACCCCGCGAACATCGTGATTCCGGGGATTCCGGTCTCTGCAGCAGTCTGCACCCAAAGACTGTGAGCTTCCTTGCCCTTTTCCCAGCCGAATGTGTGAGCTAACAGCGGCCAGTGGTCGGGCCCACAGCCCATCAAGGGGTTGCGCATAATGACAGTGCCACAGTCTTCCCACAGGTCCAGACGACTCTGTGCCGACTCTTCGCGCGCGCCATGCTGCTTTTCGAATGTCTCCCAGAAACGCTGATGGACCGCCGGGCCTGCGAAGCCGATCAAAGACAACGCTGCAGTGGCAAACAGCACATAGTGAGATGCCTTCTTGTTTCGAATGACAACATACGCCATCACGCCCAGGACGCCGGTGGCCAGCATGGCACCTCGCGAGAAAGAAAACAGAATCGCGTGAGCGATGAATGCGCCACAAAACGTCAAAACACACCGTTTCCACGACGATTTTTCATGTAGAAACATGAACGCCGTGACTCCCAGCGCCGTTACAAACCCAATGGCGGCTGAATTATTGTCGACTCCACCGAAGCCACTTTCCCAAAGGACGTTGCGGCCCCTGAAATACCACATGTTCATTTCGAAACAGACATATCCTTCGCAGATCACAATCACCCAGGCCAGTTTCTTCAGATCGTCGATTGAGCGAACGGACGTAATCCCGATCAGGAAGGGCAGCAGGATCTTTCCCATCTGCTCGACGTAGTACCATGCATGACTCGGGCTGTCGGCGTAGATCGCTCCGAACGCAGACCACAACCAGAATCCCGTGAACAGCAATACAACCGGGCGCGCTTTGCCAAGATCCCAGCGTCCGAAACCACGCAGGCCCCAACTGACCAGCATGGCGAGAGCGACGATCAAACTGAATCGACCGCCGCTAATAGAATGAGACCAAAGATAATCGGGGCGCAACAGGGCCAGCGCCACGTACGCCAGAAATCCATAGAACGGCGTGATGACACAACCGGTCACACCCAGGAAGGTCACCAGATAGGTAAACACCAGTCCTTTCACGACAGGGACTCCATTTCAGCAGCCGATGGCTGCCGTCGCCGTGCGAACAATTCACACACCGGTTCAAGGCAGGAGTCCCAGCGATGGTTCATCTGCACCCAGGCGTTGGCGGCAATTCCCAGATCGCGTGCCCGCTGTTGGTCTTCAAAGACACACGCAACACTTTGCACCCACTCTGCAACGGCATCCGCACTCAGCAACTGCAGCCCAGGCTCCACATCGAGTCCCTGCAGCGGAGCAGACGAACAGACAATGGGACGTCCGCAGGCCATGGCTTCCAGAACCTTGTTTTGGACTCCCCGGGCGATTCTCAATGGCACCACGACACAAGCAGCTTTATACAGCCACGGACGAACGTCCGGCACGGCATGGGTGACATGGACACCGTCGACCGATTCCAGCGCAATGACTTCCGGAGCGGGTGATTTACCTACAATGTTGAACGTTGCCTGCGGAAACCGAGACCGGAGCGTCGGCCAAACTTCCCGCACAAACCAGCACACAGCATCGATGTTGGGACGATAGTCCATCACCCCCGCGAAAACGCAGCTGAACGGTGTCGACGGTAGATCAGACGGCGCAAAATAGTCGGTGTCAACGCCATTGCCCACAACATGAACCGAGCCGGAATCGCAGAATGAGGCAAACAACTCGCGCTCGGCCTCGGTGACCACCAGCATTCGGTCGACTTGCGCCGACAGGCGTGCTTCAAGTGATCGCAACCGTCGACCTTCGTAGTCATAGACCATCGACATTGGCCACGGTGAGGCCCTTGAGTAGTCCAGCCATTTCTGACTGTCGACATCAATCAGATCGACCCATCGTCGCCCGTTTGTTCTTAGAACCGGCGGCAGGACATAGCTGGCAACCCCGGATGACGACGCGATCGCTGCGTCGTAGTGCGTTTCCCGATTCCATGCTCGTATGGTTCGTCGCAGCAAATTGCTGCTGAACAGGCCCTCGGTGATGGTGCGGCCTCCCATCATCGACAACGCACCACCGACGTATCGTCTGAGGCCAGTATGAGGAATCACGGCAACTCGGCGAGCCGTTCGGCGTAATGCCGTGCGACTGGTTGCAGGTACGATCTCATCGGTCAGACAGGCCAGATCCACATCCGCACGCGACCCAAGGAACTTCAGCATGTTCCAGGTCCGAATGCGATCACCGCGATCGGGAGGATAAGGGACTCGATGAGTCACATACAAGACACGTGGTTTCATAATAAGACCCTTCAAACACCGCCGGAAACGGAAGAAGTGTTGGCATGCAGCGCGCCACCGCCTTTTGGAAATGGCCATTGATCGAGGACGGCAGACATCGTGCTGAGCGAAAACTCATTCAGCAGGCGTTCAATTTTTTCTGTGGTGGCCTTCAGATTCTGATAGTGACGAAATCTTGATTTCAGTGACGCGGCCACGCGCGGCTGCTGAGGATCAAACTCCCACGGATGGATGTAAACGTTGAGCGGTCGCGCCTGACGACGAACGCGGTGCAGTAGTCGTTGCGTCAGGGCCCATGGAAACAGACGCAGGTAACCGCCTCCTCCAACCGGTATTCGCATGTTGCCAACTTCACAGACCATGCCAGGAAATTCGCGAACCGGTCCGGCGGCGGTGTCGATCACGTGAGGTGCCAGCGGTGCGTTCGGAATTCCGTACCGGTCATGTCGCACGGGATAGATACTTGAGTCCGTATGGAAGCCTTCTTCGCGAAGAACTGGAACTGCCCAGAGAGATCTCTTCGTCACGGAAAAACTGGGCGCCCGATACAGCACCACCTGCCTGCCGGTCACGTCTTCCAGAACATTGCGGGCGTCGATCAGATCACGACGAAAACGGTCGGGGCCAAGATCGAACACCAGCTGATGCCACATGCTGTGACAGCCGATTTCATGCCCGGCCTCCTGGATGTCGCGAACAAGATGCGGGTAACGTTCTGCCACCCAACCCAGAACGAAAAACGTCCCGGTAGTACCGGTGCGTGCCGCAATATTAAGAACGCGATGCGTGTTTTGCTCCACGCGGCACTCGTATTGATCCCAGTCTGCCGGGTTAATGCGCGAAGCGAATGCAGACACATGGAAGTAGTCTTCCACGTCAACAGTAAACGCTCCATCACAGATCTTTGCTGTGCTCGACATTCCCTCGCGCCCCTTGCTGGCTGCGACCGCGGTTGTTGCCTTAACCGAGGACGGGGGCGATGGCATGGCCGTGCCCAATCTGCTGTCGGTAACCGTCGGACTGCCGCTGAAGATCCGAATCTGCCCCCACAATGACGACCCCCAACAGAGGCACGTTCAAACTTCGCAGCGAATCGCGGCTTTGTACAACATAGGGCACTCGGCTGTAGTCTTTACGAGTCGACATCAGCACAATGTCCGCGTTCTGCGCCAGCATCGACGGTTCGGCGACGAACAACAGCGGGGACGTATCGATGACGACGAAGTCGAAGTCTGACTTGAGCCGGTCGATGATCGAACGACCTCCATCGCTCGACAGCGCCTGAAGAGTCAGTTGGTCGACCTGCCCGGCGGCAATGAACGTCAATCCTGCTGCCTGTGTCGGCTGACAGATATCCGACAGCTCTACATCACCGCGGAGAAACTCAGAAAGGCCCGGGCCGGGACGTCCATCAACCAGCTCGTGAGCTGATGGACGACGGAAGTCACAATCCACCAACGCTACTCGACGTCCAATCCTTGCCAGACTGGCCGCCAGCTGGCACGAAACCGTGGTCTTTCCTTCATTGGCAGAAGCACTGGTCACCAGAATTGAAGCCGGGCGTGACGGATCAATATGGCGAAGCAGATACGTTCGCACGACATCCATCGATTCAATGACCGCACGCTGCCATTCTTCCGGATCGACCGGACTGGAAAAGATTCCCAGGCCCAACAGACCGCCCTTGTCCGGTGACGGTATGGAACCCACAAGTCGCATGCCCGTCTGGTGAGTCACATCAGCTGTGGAAGCAATTCGGTGAGAGAACCATTCAAAAAGAGTGAAGCCAGCTACGATCAGTGAGAACGTGCCCAGCAATGCCAGCGATGACAGCTGGATACGTTTCTTTTGATTCTGCTGCTCGGGGACGTGTGCCGCCTGGATTTCCCGGACGCGCTGCGGAGCATCGAACTCAATCTCCTTGTTCTGGATCTTCACAGAAAGACTATTCCGCGCGATCTTTGACTGCTCGATGTTTTCTCGCTCGCGATTCAGCAGCACACTGTTATTACCAACTGCATGCAGTTCTTCAGTGAGTCCTTCGATCTCAAGCTGCAACCTGTCGCGGCGTCGTTCGAGCCACGCCAGCGGAGAAATCGGAACTCCCGGACCGTTCTGTTCGGTCTTGTTTTGTCCGTTGAGCACGGCCAGAAGATCGGCCTCTTCCTGACGCAACTGTTCAAGATCGGGATGATTATGATTTCGCAGCTGCGATTCATACTGACGAATCCGGCGACGCAGCAAAGCAAGCTGTTGCCGCGGAACTGAGGCGAGCGTACTGGCACCTGCGGTTGGGGGGGCCGCACTGCCGGGAATGGGTTCCAAACTGGTTGTCGGCAGGCCGCGGTCCCGCAGGTATTCGCGAGCGGTGATCTCGTTTCGAATCTCAGCGTTGATTTGACGCAATTCTTCCTGGAGACCGCGCAGTTGAATTTGGTACTGAGCCTGATTGGTCGCCGCGATGATGGCGTTGCCCGTGCCAAGTTCCCGAGCCAGGTTGTCAATGCGGTCCTGATTCGTGGTGACCTGTCGGTCGAAATCAGCGAACTTCTGCTTCAATTTGCGAAGCGATTCGATTCTCTCATTTCGTTCGTTGTAGACCACTTTGTCCATATAGGCATCCTTGACCGCGTTGACGATCAGAGCCAGATCCTCCGGGTATTCACCGGAAAGAGAAATGCGCACAAATTCCGGACTCTTGTCTTCTTTGATTTCCAGATATTCATCCAGCCATTCGACCGGATGTTCAATGTCGGCAAGCGTTCGACAATCTCGCACTCCTTCGCGCCCCAATGCTTCTACCAATACCGCACGCGTCTTCATGAACCCGGTCTGGGTGTCCCGGTAAGTAAGGAAGTCGGCCGTCCCCTTGTCTGTCGCCTTGGCTAGGACCTGCTCAAATTGATGAACCTGAACCACGGCAGTCGACTTATAGTTGGGGGGGAGAATCTCCCAGATCAGCGCCGCAGCCAGGATACATGCCGGAACGGCGATGGCCAGCGCCGGAATCCAGCGTCTCCGAAACGCATCCAGCAGTGCCAGCAACGTTATCTGGCGCGCGCCTGTGTTTTCCGCTTGAAGTTGACCTGACGGAGTGCCCCCAAACGGTGCAGAGGAGTTCGTTCGCGAATCGGCAGACATGGAATTATTCCGGGTCTCAACGTTTGTGACGACTGCACGGGCTCGGGATCCGAAACCGCGCAGCCTCGGCGGCAGTTGCCGACATGGCAGCCGCTGCTGGAAACTAGTTCACAAACCGCTGGCGGGACGAAGAAAAACAACACGTGACGCAGAAATCACACAGGCGCATCCCGATGCTGCTAAGACGTTGCGATCCGGCAACATGCACCGCTCTGGCGTCTGGTTCTTTCGAACCTGGCCGGCAGACGCGATGAAAAAGGACAACGTTGCCGCGGGCAGCTCGCGGTGTCGACGCCTTCCGACGGACCTGGTGGCTGCGCGCCGTTCCCGCGGACGCATAGGTGTGCGATGTTCGCTCAATGTCGTCACGTGGTTTACGGCCGGCGCCGGTGCTCGCGAATGATCCCTTTCGCCTGGGAATAGAGTTCCCGCCGCGATCGTGCGACCGCCAGCTTGAAATCCGCGTTTGACCAGCCGAGCTGACGAGCGCTCTGATTCAGCAGCTTCTTCTCAGATCGTGTGATACGTCCGTCGACCAATGCGCCCCGAATCAAGTGGTCCATGAACACCTTTGCCTGCTGCGGATGCTGCGGAATGCGAATGCTGTTCTGACTGGCCTGGGCTGCCGCGAAGATCTTTTTAAGTCGCTCCCTGGAGACGCCGCGGCGCGTGGCCAACTGTGAGAGGAAGTCTCGCTCCTTGTCGTGCAGCTCGCCGTCGGACGACAGGATGGTCGACAGGGCCATCAGCAGTTCAGGTTCGTTGAGCAACCGATCTGCTTCCAGGCGATCGACAATTCCCCGACCAGCCATCCGTGTTTCCTGCCGATCTTCCGCACCCCACGCCTGCATGGGGTCGTAGGTGGTAACGTCCTCCAGAACCCAGTCCTGACTGCCGTCGTTCAAAATCGCGCTGCAATAACCACAGGCAGCAGCCTCACCGATCTGAATGGGTGCTCCACAATTCTGACAATGCAACGATGAAAACGCCTGTTCAGCGTTCGACTGCGATCCGACATTCCGTGCCAGAACCATGACATGAGAATAGATTCGTTGGTGCCCCAATAGTTTCGGACGCCGCCGATCTCCTTCTGCAGGAGAAGCGGACCAGCGAACCAGCACCATGAGCCGATCGTAGCGGTCATCTGTTGCCGGTTGACAGGATTTTATTTCCACGACGCCCACTGCCGGTGTCTTCCAGAATCGGCCCGACCCCCGATCCCAGAGTTGCGGAACGCCCTCCAGTAACGGGTGAACGACGGGAGCCGTATAGCCATGATCTTCAAAGTAGGCGGCCATGAGAGCTCGCCAGAAGATGACAGAAGCGCGATCTTCGACATGCTGGAAATTGAGCCCCGGATCACGACCACTGATTTCGGCCCACCCGACCAGTTGCTGCGTCAAGGATGGTACCACCCACTCTTCGTCCTGAGTGATCTCCGCCAGCACCCAGTCATACTGACCGGAATTGACGATCGACTCACATTGCGAACATTTGGCCCGATCAACGATTTCAACAGGGCCACCGCAACTGGGACAACGTCCTTCGAGGATCGAAGCATCAGGGTGAGTCGGTGCACCAGGACGACGAGAAAACGACCAGATTTCGGTAAACGACACTGGATGCACATCACTGCGCGTGTCGACACGTTTTCCAGTCGTCAAATCTTCATTGTAGCTGATTGCAGATGCCGTGATTCGTACATGCATCGTGTCGAAGTGTGGATCTGACGTGACACACACGATTTCGCAGTCGACGACTTCTACGTTCTTCATCCGATTGCGGATGTTCTCATTCGTCTGCATTCGAATGTACAAATCGAATCGCTCATGCACACCGTCTGAAATAAAGGCTCGGCACGATCGCAGGTCCTGTTCGCTCCACGCCTGCTGAGTCCGCAGAAATGCTGCCTGCACACGCTGCAGAAACAGCTCTGAACTAAAATGCGGATCACGTTGACAAATCGCCTCCAGTGCGTCGACACGGAGATCGTCTTCCTGGATTTTTCGTCCGCGCCGAATTGTGCGCGTGATGCGATAACCTGACTCAGTCTGTTGAAGCTGGTAGAGAATGAAGCACCCGACAGCAATCAGGGGGATGCCAAAATGGGGATACCGAATTGTGAATTGTATCAGCCACACAAACAGGGCGCCGTCGCCACCCCCTGAACCGCCACCGCCAAATCCGCCACCACCACCACCACCACCGCCGCCACTGCCGAAACTCCCGCCGCCACCTGCCTGAGCCAGCAGACTACCAACGTCTATCAACTGAACGACGAACCAATGCATGTCGTGATCCGAGTGAGCGTCTGTCGGGGAACCTGAGAATTTGACCAACTCTCGGTACCTGATGCGCAGATTTCAAATCTACATTCAGGCGCCAGCCCCATTCCGGAGTTTGTCTTCTATGACGTGACCTTCCGGCAGGCGTGCAACGGCCGGAATTTCTCGGAAGCGATGGATGAGGAGCCTGGTCTGGTCAAGCGTCAGCCGTGATGCAGCCACGGGAAGCAGCAGGCCGGTTTAAAGCACGTCCAGCGTGCCGTCTCCGCATGCTTCGGCGGCCTCCAACCGATCACAGAGTTCCAGGAGCTGATCCTGCGTCGCGCCTCCGTTCGTTTGGTTGATGGATCGACAGACGTCTCCAATCAAGTGCTCGAGTTCGAAATGGTCCATCGGGACGATTTCGATGTCATGACTCGCGTCGCAGGCCTTCAGTGCATGTTCAATCTGTTCGAACGGATATCCGTATCGAAGGAGAAGTGAGCGTTCGGCAGGTGTCAGCGGAATCTCGATAGTCTCTTGTGCCATCAGGGACAATCTCCTTCGTGACCGACACCAGGCCGATGACGGGCTGACTT
>JBDOMX010000750.1:0-9719 GCA_039831615.1 Planctomycetaceae bacterium | reverse complement strand
CTAAAACTGATCACCAGAAAATCCTACGGCTTCCGCACGCAGAATGCATACGAAACAGCCCTCTACCACAACCTTGCAGACCTACCCATGCCAAACTTTACCCACTGTTTCTTCTGAGGAGGCTTTTATTTCGTCCCGATGGGTGGTCTCCATTCTTCGTTGCACCAACCGAGGGATACTTGAAGTCGAGTGTGGACTGTGATTCGATGAACTTTCTGATCCGTTCATCGTTTGGCTTCCTAATGAGATACATCAGTTTTCAGTCATCAATGCCGACTTTGCCATCATAATCTGCGAAGACTGTTTTTACATGATCCACCAAAACTGCTGCCAAGGCCGGATCATCGGACGATAGCGGTGGTAAAGGGTATGTCCAGGAACCAGCGCCAAAGGCCACGTACACCGGCGACACGGCTTGCCGATTGTAAAAGAACTCGTTCGGAAGAGAAAGAGTCAAATGGAATCTGCGGGAACCAGATTATGAAACGACTCCAACTGCATCCGGTTTGTAAACTCTTCCCAGAATTACCTGAACCCGAATTGCGGCAACTGGCCGACGACATCAAGGCGAACGGTCTCCAGAATCCCATCGTGTTGCTGGATGGCAAGATTTTGGATGGCCGGAACCGGGATGCAGCTTGCAGGATCGCCGGTGTGAAGCCTTCATTCGTGAAGTGGGACGGCGACGGCTCGCCTGTTGAGTGGGTCATATCCCAAAACCTGATGCGGCGGCATCTGACTGCCAGCCAGAGAGCGGTCGTGGCTCTTGACCTGCTCTCACTCTTGGAGAAGGAAGCAAAGCAGAGGCAACGACTCTCGAACAGCTACCGGAAAAATGGTCGGTTAGCGCAAAAATGCGCAGACCGAAACGGGACCGGAAGAGCGAGTGAGGCAGCAGCACGTATCGTTCGATCCAGTTCCCGCTATGTTGAGATTGTGAAGTCGATCAAGGGCACCGCACCGGAACTGGTGGAGCGGATCAGAAGCGGTGAGGTGACGGTTTCTGAGGCTGACAAACAACTGAGGCAGAATCAGGCCGTCAGCCGTGCCCGGTCGAATGGAAAACGAAAAGGCCGGAATCGCTCAAACCAGGATGAAGCCAATCGGGTCATCAGTGGAGACTGTTTGAATCTGATTCCAACACTGGAAGATGGCTCAGTAACTCTTGTGCTCTCGTCCCCGCCGTATGCCCAACAGCGAGATGGTCAGTACAAGGGCGTTTCTGAATCGGAGTATCCGGCTTGGACCGCAAAATGGATGGAACTTCTTTGGGACAAACTGACTGATGATGGTTCGGTGATGATCGTCATCCGTCCCAATCTGCAACGAGGTGCAATCTCCGACTACGTGCTGCGGACTCGACTGGCTCTTCGTGACGATGGCTGGAACGAATGCGAAGAGCTGATCTGGCTCAAACCAGACGCCCCACCGCTTGGAAACATGAAGCGTCCCCGTCGAATTTGGGAGAGCATCCTCTGGTTCAGTAAGACAACCTCACCGTTCACGAATCTGACGGCTTGTGGCAAGGAATCCAGCAGGATTGGTTTTGCGGGATCACTGCGCTTTGGCATCGGCGGCAACAGTCCAATCAGCGGTGGCCAGGAGGTGAAAATGCGCAACGGTGTGAGCCGTTGCTCTGATGTTGTCGTTGCGCCGGTTGGCTGTATCGAAAAGGGGATTCAACATCCGGCCATGTTCCCTGTATCGTTGACGGAACAATTGATCCTGACCTTCAGTCGAGAAAGCGATTTGGTCGTCGATCCGTTTTGCGGTTCGGGCACAACTTTAATTGCAGCGAAGCGGCTAAAACAGGATTTTCGGGGCTTTGACCGTGATCTCAAATACGTGAAGATCGCACTGAGCCGGTTGGCGCAGAACTGAATTGTCATGACCAGCGACGAATCCTTCGGCAGAGTGGATTTCTCCGTGTCCAGCGGCTTTGTGCCGTGGGGCGATCCATCCGAGTACGTCCACAGTGTCACTCATGCGGATTGCTGGAACAAGATTCGCATTTCGAGATCAGTTGAAAGTGAATCTGTGTCGGGATAAGAATTCGACGGAATGAAGAGTCTGTGGATATGCCTTCGACCGTTACGCCAGTACTGAAAGCCGTGCTCAATGAGTACATCCTGCATCCTGACGGGATTCATGGTGTTGTTCATTGGGATCGATGGAACAGAAAGTCATCCGAAAGCTGCCGAAATCGTCTCCCGTCTGGAACCACGAGACCTTCCTTTGCTGCCGTCTCAGCAGACGATGCACCTAATGGCAAAGGCGGCGGTTGCCGTTTACGAATCGGCGTTTAGAATCAGACAAGGAATCACGGCGAATGAAACACGCAAGGAGGAACCAGACGATGCCCACGACCGACAAGACGATCTCGCAGATCTTTGAGGAGTTTTTGTCCGACCAGAAAGCTCGGTTGAGCCCAGGCACGTATGCGAAGTACGACACGATCATCGACCTGTTCAAGAGCTACATGGAGTCGTACTGGCCCGGACACGATCAAGACGAATACAATCGGGTGACTGAAACTGGCGGCACGTTCTGCGACTCGTTTGGCCCCGAAGAAATCACCGGTGGCTACTCGGAGTTTCTTGGCTATTTCATGCCGCAAAAGGTCATGTGCGGAAAAGAGACCATGAAGGCTGCGGGGACGGTCACGAACAAGCTGGCGAAGTGGCTGGCCGACAAAGGCTATGCAGAAGACACTTCCGATGCCCAAGGGCGGGCGAAGGAAGCGGCAAAGGATTTGCCCGCCGCCCAGGACGTGCTTAATCTGCTCGATGATTTCGTGGCCATGAACGCTCCCGACAAGTACGAGGACGAAATCGAAGACCACTTCTGGATCAGTAAGATCGAACCGGGGAAACTCTGGCTGGAACCGCTGACGATGTCTGATGGAGTTATCGGCCCGGTGCCGGTTCCCAGGGAAGTCACACAGATTTGCGGAGAAATGTGGGACATCGGCGGCGTGGTCGTTAAAACCAAACGGGGCTGGCGGCTCCTGGAAGTGTGGAAGGTAAGTCCCTGAATTGCCGCAGTATGGCTGGGATGGAATCCGGGTACGCCCCGCAACCCGATATTGCGTTCGTGTGAGGCGACGGTCAAACAGGACGAGCAACACCAAGGGGAATGACAAGGATGGCAGGGAAACGGCAACCATGGGACATTCGTCCCTCAAAGAAATCAGCGTCATCGATACCCGCTGCGTTGAAGAAGGAAGTGGAATCGAAAGCCAGTGACTTGATTGCTGATGTCCTGAAGCCAAAGCATATTCGACCGCCCGAAGAAGACGCACAATTCAATTACATCAGCGATATCGGGGCAAAGTGGTACAGGCAGTTCTTTTACTTCGTCTCGACCTACACCTGCCCACACACAGACGCCCTTGAGCCAACATTCGAGGAGAAGTTTGCAAGAATGGAATACATTGGAGACGACAAGTTTGCTCTTTACTTCATGCGATACACTGGAGAATGGGTTGGAGCTTTCGACGCCCTCTCCGTCGATGAGAGCATGAAAGCCATTCAGGACGATTCGTGGTTTGCTCCGTAATTTGAGTCGAAGCGGCGTCAAAGCCGATAGTGCCGAGTTGCGCAGAAAAACTCGACGAAGGACGACGAACTCACTGTCGCCCACAAAAGAAATCGAGACTAGAAATCATGAGATTGTTCTACCGAGTTGTTCTTGTAGGAGTTGCGTTCTCCGTTTCAAGCGCAGTAGAGCCCTCTCAACCGCTGATCGTTGCGCACCGTGGCCTGCTGCGTCATGCACCAGAGAACACGCTTGCCAACTTCCGTGCGTGTCTTGAACTTCGGATCGGCTTTGAGTTCGACGTTGAACGGACCAAGGGCGGGCATCTCGTCTGCATCCATGACAGTACCGTTGACCGAACCACCAACGGAACCGGCAAAGTCTCCGAACTGACGCTGGCGCAGATTCGAGAACTCGATGCTGGGAGTTGGTTCGACCCGAAGTTCGCAGGTGAGAAAATTCCCACCGTTGATGAAGTGCTGGGGCTCGTCGCCGAGTATCGGCAGCATGACGTGCTGATCGCCGTTGACCTGAAGGCCGAGAACGTCGGACAGGATGTTGTTCGGCTGGCGAAGCAACACAAAGTTCTGGACCGGCTCCTGTTCATCGGAAGGACGATCTCTGAGCCGAACGTGAGAGATGAGATCAGGAGCGTCTCAACACAGGCGCACACCGCTGCTGTCGCCAACAATACAGAAGAATTCACGCTCATCTGACAGTAGTGACAAATATCGTTTCGGCAGTTGATGCCGAAACGAGTTCAGGCCACTCGGACCAGGTCATCGGTGTCTTTCCGATGATCTGCTCTGAGTGGCCCGAACCTGTGCGATGCGGTACGCAACTGCTGAGTTACGGATTCGTTGGATTAGAACGTCAACGTCGTTTGAACGTAGAACTGAGTGGCGTCCGGACGAGCCTGTGGACTGCTACCGATGGCACTGCCGTACCAGAACCAGAAGTGACCGGCCTGGACAGACACTGTTTCGCTGGCTTTGTAGGTCGCGACAAAGTCAACTTCGTTGCCGATGTCAGTTCCGGCATTGGCCGGCGCGAAGGGAGCTCCAACGATGTTGTAGACAGCATCGTTTGCGGTGGCTCGATCGAACCAGTGGAACGCTCCCAGTAGAGTCAACTTCTTGTGCGGCTTGACGGTCGCTTTGATTCCGTAGTCCACCAGGTTCTGACCAGAGAAGTTGTCGATGAGGCCCCAGTAAGCATGTCCCAGCGGATAGAGAGTATGCACCGTGTTGTTGGTGCCATCTGCAGGATCGTCGTCACCTGAACCCCAGTAGAAGATTCCTCCGACTGATGGCGTCCACAGAGTATCGTTGAATGTGTAGCCGCCGGTTGCGGAGAAGAAACCAGCAAAGACATCCTGGTTGAGTCCGCCTGGGGCAACAGAAGTGAAGTCGTCTTCACCAACTTGAAATGCACCTTCCACATCCCATGCCCAGGTCCCGACGACCCTGTTACATTCCTTCACGGCCTTCTTGCCCGCCAGTCGACTGCCGAATGTGTGTCGTTCGCCATCCTGACGAGTGACGTTTCGGTTGTTTTCATCACTCCACAACCAGTAGAGATCGACAATGTTGTTTTCGATTCCACTGTATGTCGTGTAAACACCATGGATCTTCCGGTCGGAATCGGCGTTGTCGAAAGCAGAGGGGCTGAAACCGGATCCCCCGGCGGCAGCATTTACACTGGCCATTGAGAACGCGTCAACTGCCCAGTCACCGGAATTCCAGGCGAGCTTATGACCCTCGAAGTTCCTGAATGTGTTTGACCAGGCCAGTGGAGACAAGAGGTGTTGAGCTCCATATTTCAGGAACTGCCGACCGTATCGATATTTGAGGTCACCACCGGCGACTTCACCGAGATTGAGTTCTGCATAATACTGCAGAAGGTCACTGCGATTGACGTCGATACCGACCGGACCCAGTGGTGCATCATACCCAAAGGCTGATGCATCAATTGCCTGAACGTAGCCAGTGACGGTGTCGTTGTAAGTCAAAGAAACAAACGGTGTGAAGCGGAACAGGTCGTAAGTGGCCCGAGCTCCACCGGCAGGGACTCCTGGCCGCAGCCGATTCTTTTCATTCATGTATCGGTGGCGGAGTGCTCCACCAACGGAATAGGTCAGATCGTCGCTGAAGCTGGATTTGCGGTTTCGCATGCTGCTCAGGAGAGCCTTGTCACCGAAGAGACAGCAGGCTGCTTCCTCTTCTGCGGCAACACAACCTTCCCCACAGTCAACTGCACACCCATCGCCACAGGCAGCAGCTGATGGCGAAGCGAACGCGCTTTGGTGAATCGTTGGCTGAGCAGACGCGGCCGCTCTGGTATCTCGCACGATCGGAACGGCGTCGGCTGGAGCGTAGCCAGTGAGAGGGTGAATGTGTTTGTTAACCGGGACTTCCTGGGCGATACCGGAATTCGACAGTAACACGCCAATAGATACCGCGATTGCGAGTCTGTGCATCTTCATTATTATCTCCGTACTCTGTACAGCCTGTCCTCAGGCCATTGAACTAAACATTATGTACCGGCGTACTCTGCCGATGGTGTTGTCGTTAGGCAAATTGATACCACGAACACAGACACAGTTTGTGTCTGATACACAATCATCTCTGGCGTATATGTTCGGCTCGCGGAATCACAGGAAATCTCAATAATTTCCAGATAGAAAGGTGTTTTTTAAGGGTAGGTGCTCTCCCGCCCTCAGAAACGTTAGAATTTCCGCAAGCCGCCCTGTGAATATCCGAATGTAGTCCGGTGTGGTTTGGGGGGCAGGCATTCGAGCTCAGTCGGGAGTTACTGTCAAATGTTGTGTTTGAAGAAATGTGTTCAGGCGACGATTTCGGTTTGAGCTGTACTGGTTTGTGAAGCTTTGAGGTCTTCATCCTTGAGATGAGTTTCATTGACTCCGTCGATGAACTTGACTCCGTGAATGAGATCCGGAATGTGTTGGTGTCCGCGAAGTTTTCGCCATCCCTTTGAAGCACTCTGAGCCAGCTTGAACATCATCGTCAGCGAAGCCTTCGCTGATCCGCAGCCTCTGGTTTTTCGATGTCTTAACCGGATTGTGGCGAACGTGCTTTCGATCGGATTGGTTGTGCGAATGTGGCACCAGTTCTCCGCCGGAGAATCAAAGAACGTCAGAAGCAAATCACGGTCTTTTCTAAGGCACGTGACGCACTTGTCGTATTTGGCTTCGAAGGTGTGTTCGAACAGATCGAATGCCTTGTCGGCTTCGTGTTTCGTTGGAGATCTCCAGATGTCGTGCAGCATTCTCTTCGCCTGAGGCTGGATACTCTTTGGCAGCGAGTTGAGTACGTTTGCCGTTTCGTGAACCGTACATCGTTGAAGACGTGTCCCTGGAAAGACCTTTTTTAGAGCCTTCCAGAAGCCGAGAGCTCCATCACCGATTGCCAATTCCGGGCCACGTGTCAGACCTCTTGCTTCGAGATCCAGGAGGATTTCCTTCCACGACAATTCACTCTCACGACGGCCATCGACAACAGCAATGAGTTCTTTTGTTCCATCCGCAGTGGCACCCATTAAAACCAGCAGGCATTGGCGATTCTCATCCCTCGTGCGACCTTCGTTGTCGTTAAAACGAATATTGCTGTAGATGCCATCGGCCCACATGTAAACATACCGTTTCCCCGCCAGAGAACGTTTTGACCATTCGGCATACTCGTCCTGCCAGACAGCCTTCAAACGCGTCACCGTTGACGCCGACAGTCCCTTGGCGTCGGCACCGAGAAGCGACTGCAAAGCTTCCGGGAAATCGTTAGTACTGATGCCTTTAAGATACAGCCATGGAATCAGCTCTTCGATGGATTTCGTCTTGCGAAGATACCTGGGAAGGATGCCGGGCGTGAAGACTTCGCGTTCATCCGGTGAGCGTTTGTCACGCACGCGAGGCTGACTGACAGCGACAGGACCGACTCCCGTGAGAATCTCCCGCTCCGGCAGTGAACCGTTTCGAACGACCATCCTGCGTCCTTTCCCATCAGGGAAATCGGTTCGGTCATTGATGTAGTCTGTCACCTCCTGCTCAATCGCTGCTTTGAGCATTTTCTGAGCCCCTGCTCGCAGAATCTCAGTGAGTGCATCACGCGTGGCCAGGTCTGTGGAATCAGTCGCTTGTGGTGTGTCTTTGACGGTGAAATTGTTATTCTGAATCACGCTTGTCGTCCCTTTCGAAATGAGTTGTGATCTTTGGTCTTTGATCAATTCATCCCGAAATACGCCGCCTTTTTCAACCCTCTCCCCAAACACAACTTTCTACAGTAACTCGTGTTCGCGAAGCACCATGCGTTGTTCGGAACTCACGGCGTTTACAGCACGGCCGTGATGGTGTGGTCGTTTCTCGGTCAGGTGCTGCGTGACGGCAAAGAAGCCGCATGTCAGGCGGGCTTGGCTCGCGTGGTGAGCTATTGTCTTTTGCTTGGCGAAGAACAACCGACTTCGGACACGGGTGACTATTGCAGGGCGAGGGCCAACCTTTCAGAACCTGCGTTGCGCGATCTCACGTGCGAAGTGGCCAATGAAATGGAGTCCTCAGCAGATGTCGCCTGGTTGTGGAAAGGCCTGCACGCGAAGTTAATCGATGGATTCACGTTCACGATGCCTGACACACCCAGAAATCAGACCTTGTATCCGCAGTCGAAAAGTCAGAAGCCTGGCGTGGGACAACCGATTGCCCGAGCGGTGGCCATCGTGTCATTGTCGACGGCGGCGGTGATGGACCTGGCCATTGGCCCCTGTGCCGGCAAGCGGACCGGTGAAACGGCTCTCCTGCGAACGATCATGAAATCGCTGCACGCTGGAGACATCGCGGTGCTGGATCGGTACTATTGCTCGTTTATGATGATTGCCTTGATGCTCAGTCAGGGAACGCAGGTTTGTACTCGCATGCATCAGAAGCGACACACTGACTTTCGCCGTGGCCAACGTCTTGGCAAGTATGATCATGTGCTTCTGTGGATTCGCCCACAGCGACCGAGATGGATGGACGAAGCCACTTATGAGCTGAACGTAGGTGTCGATTGTGTGAAATTGGCGCTGCTGGAGATTTCGAAATTTGTTACCACTGCGGGATGGATTTGGAGTCGCTCAGACAGGATGTCGCCCAAGGGACGGTGGAACTCGATCGGCTGGTCGACCTGATCGCTTCGCAGCAGAAATGCATTGCCCGGCAACAGGCACAGATCGAGCGGCAACAGGCGGCAATCGCCGAGTTGCAGACGCGGGTCGGGAAGAATCCGACAGAACGGCTCGGCGATGCCTATTCCGAGAGGGCCGAAGCGGATCGCCAGGCGAAGGCTCAGGGAAAGCCAAAGCCAAAGAACAAGCCGAAACGCCAGGGAAGAATCACGACAGCCGAGAAGATCGCCAAAGCGGCGCGGACGGAACAGGTCTATCCCGATGACTGTCCTCCCGACGACTGCAATCTTTCGCACACCCGAGTCGCGTGGCGTCTGGAAGACGGCCGCGCCGTTTTGGTCGCGTACGAAATCTATCGTTGCGGCAATCACTTCGGCCGGCCAATCGGTGTGCCCGGGCGTGGTGAATTCGGGATGGAGATTCTGGTCGCGCTGGCTTATCAGGTTTATGTGATCGGGGTGTCGCTGGACAAGGCGTGTCAGGTGCTGGGCTTCTTCCAGGGACTTTCGCTGACGAAATCTCAGGCCGATTCGCTGCTCAATCAACTGGCTCATCAGTGGGAGGCGGAGTTCGATACGCTGTGCATGCTGCTGGCCAATTCCGCAGTCGTCCACTGCGACGAAACCGGCTGGAGCATCAACAGCGTGTGGGCCTTCCTGACCGAGAGGCTCACGGTGATGTTCTACGGCGTGCATCAGGATGGCGAGACGCTGGAGCAGATTCTGGACAAAGCGACGTTCGAAGGTGTCCTGATCAGTGATGATGCGGCGATCTACCAAGGCTTCAGCAAGGCACAGAAGTGCTGGGCTCACCTGATCGGCAAGGCAATCAAGCTGACACTGCAGGCTCCCGAAGACCCGACGTATCGCCATTTCGCTGACTCTCTGCTGGCGATCTACCGCAGCGCGAAACGCGTCGCTGCGGACAAGCGTTACAGCGACGCCGGCCGGAAACGGCGTGTGGGCGAACTGGGCGATGAACTGCTCGCGCTGTGCCTGGAACGCTGGGTC
>JBDOMX010000288.1:0-9729 GCA_039831615.1 Planctomycetaceae bacterium | reverse complement strand
AAAAAAAAACGTGTTGCAACAAAAAAACCCTCAGGAAGACCTGAGGGTTTGCTGTTTGCGATCCGAATCCTCAGGCGTAACGGGAATCACGGCCAACGGTGATTCCACTGTTGGTGATGACAATGGTGACGTGAAGGGCTGGCATCGCGCGGACTTCCTGAGCGGACCTGTCTGTTCGAATTGCGGCAAAGAATAGGAGGAATAACAGGTGGGGTCAACGGGAAAGAAGCGTGGGCCACTAATTGCAGCTGCATCAGCTTGAATTGAGAATCGTGCGACTGCCCGACGTCGTGCGGGCAGGTCGACCGCAGGAAAAGCGCCGGCGGGCCCGACTCAGGACCGTTCGGGCAACAACTGCCCTGTTTTGGCTGCTGATCATCACGGCGGAGCGTGATGGCTCCATTGAATTTGCGACAGTGATTACTCGAGCAATCCTAACCCCGGGGAGGCGTGCCGCGAGCCAGTTCTTCATCCCATTCTTCGAGCAAAGGCCAGTCGATCGCACAGGTGCCAAAGTCGGCCATGTACTGGTAACCAGTCAATCGGTCGATCGCTGATTTCAGCAGCTTCCGGTCATTCGCAAAGGCCGGCCCGTGACTGGGCAGCAACCACTCAACACCGCTGTCGCGAATCCGTGTGAGCGACTTGATGAACGCCGGAATGTCGGATCCATGGTGGGCATCGATGCTCCCCACGCACCCGTCCCGAAAGATATTGTCACCCGAGAACAGAATGTTCCCGAGGCGAAACGACAGCTGACCCGTTGCATGACCGGGAGTATCCCAGACGTCGAGACTGAGGTCGCCCAGTTGAAGTGTATCGCCTTCGCTCACCGTCCTGCCGATCCTGAACTTTGGCATCGCGATCGAGATGTTCTGTGCCGGGATTTCTGCGTACGAAGCGATGCGGTCGCCCTCTTCCAGGATCCGCTTGGCAGCCGGGTGAGCGACCGTCACAGATCCCGGCAGCATGTCGGAAGCGCGCTGGAGCCCCTGGACATGGTCCGCATCGGCGTGCGTGGCAATCAGATACCTGCAGCTGGCCAGTGGAAAGTCCATCTGCCGAATCATCTCGATGATTTCTTCGACGGTGTCTTCGTAGCCAATGTCAATCAATAACCAGTCGGTGCCTGAAAAGACCAGGTAGACACAGCAGCCGAAACGTCGCCGCGCCTGGAAATTCATTTCGATGACGTTGGGAAATAGCTCACGTCGAGTCAGCATCGACCGGACTTTCGAGTCGGATATGGCATTGGAAAAGCCGTGATCTGGTGATTCTATGCCGGGAATGCCCGGGCGGCAATGTCGAGACCGGACGCCGGCAGCGCGTGCGACGAGAATCAGAATTCGCCGAGTTCGACCTGTAGCTCATACCAGGCGTTTTCGGTGTCAGCCAGTTCCTTTTGGATGGATTCGATCTCATGGTGCAGCTTCAGTGCGTCAGCCGGATCCGCGGTGTTGAGCATCCGGGCATGCAATTCCTTCTTGTCGGCGTCCAGCTTTGCGATCTTCTTCTCCAGGTTGCGGACCTGTCGCCGGACATTGTGCTGTTCCTTCCCGGACAGGGCAGGTTTCCCGGATGGAACCTTACCAGCAGGCGCGGACGACATGCGATTCTTCGCTCGTTCGCGTTCGCCGTCGTCGATCTCCTTGTTTACTGAATACAAATAGGCTTCGTACGTTCCGCCGTAGTTGCGGGCTCGTCCGTCGCGAACCTCAATCACATTCGTGGCGATGCGACCCACAAAGTGTCGATCGTGGCTGGTGAACAGCACGGTGCCCTGATAGGCAATCAATGCCTCCGCCAGTGCTTCCACGGTTTCGACGTCCAGGTGGTTGCCAGGCTCATCAAGAATCAGAATGTTGTAGTCACCGAGCAATAATCCGGCCATGCACAGCCGAGCCCGTTCGCCTCCGGAGAGAACGCGAATCGGCTTTTTCACATGCGAACCGCGAAACAGCAGTGAACCGGCCACGTTCAGACAATCCTGCGTCGTCACTCCCGGCATCGAAATGTATTCGAGATACTCCAGGACCGTCTGGTCTTCCGGCAGCGTGGAATACACATGCTGAGCGTAAACACCGATATGGCAGCCGAATCCCCATTTGACGCGACCAGCCAGCGGCTTCAGTGAATCCACGACCGTCCGCAGTAATGTCGTTTTGCCCTGACCATTATCACCAACAATTGCCGCCCGTTGTCGGTGTTCCAGTTCCAGATTGATTCCTGCGGCGACGATATGATCCGAGTATCCAACTGACAGATCCATGCACCGCAGCGCCGGGCCGTGACGTGGTTCCACGACGGGAGCCTTGATATTGACGGTCGGCAGATCCGCTTCGATGTCGACCGTTTGCAGTCGGTCGAGCTGTTTCTGCTTGGAGCGGGCCTGACTTGCCGTCGTCGCTCGTGCACGGTTCCTGTCAATGAAACGCTGGAGCTGCTTTTGCTTGGTCATCACAGCCGCATTCGTGCGCTCATCACGGACCCGCTGCTCTTCGACCTGGCCAAGGAACGGCCCGATCTTTCCAGGATAGAGCGTCAGCTTTCCGCGTGACAGGTCCAGTGTGGAATCACAGGTTGCCGTCAGGAAGGCTCGATCGTGCGATACGATGAGGCATGCAGCCGGGAAGCCCTTGAGAAAATGTTCCAGCAGAATCTGCGTACGAAGGTCCAGAAAGTTTGTCGGCTCGTCCAGCATCAGCAGGTTGGGATCATGGAGCAGAAGGGCGGCCAGTTTCACGCGCGTCTGCCATCCTCCGGACAGCTCTTTGACGGGTCCGCCGAGATACTCCCCCTTGAGTTCGAACTGACCGGCCACTTCGCCACACTTCCAGTCCGGTTGGCCACTGTCCCGCATGAGAAAATCGAGTGCGGACTCGCCAGGTTCGAACGGATCATGCTGCCGTAGATATCCGATTCGAAGATTGGGGCCGTGGATGACCTCACCACTGTCGAGTTCTTCGTCGCGCAGGAGAGCTCGCAGCAGGGTGGATTTTCCGGCACCATTGCGGCCGATGAGACCGACCTTCATGCCTTCATGAATGGTCACACTGGTACTGTCCAGCAGCTGCTGGTCGCCGTAGCTTTTGACAGCATCAATGAGTTGAAGGACGACGGACATGGGAGGAACCCACAGCGTGGCAAATGAATGTGGCCATGGGACCAACCCATGGATTTTGAGCGATGTTCAGTCAGTGATCCAACGATGCGGCGTGCGCTGCCACCGCAGCGACGTATGACGGGCACGCAGTCTTCCGATTGTCAGCGTTCTGAATCACGGACAAACACACCGGTCGAAGCTGCCCGGCACCATTCTGTACGTCAGCAGCGCTGCGTTTACGCACTCGTACGAAATGAGCCTGGCTGAGCTGCCGACCGTCGACCTGCCGTCAGCCGGCTTCCACCGCGGCCTGGGCAGCGGCCAGTCGGGCGATTGGAATTCGCCGGGGTGAGCAGCTGACGTAATTCAGACCAATTTCGTGGCAGAAGTAGACCGACTTTGGATCGCCTCCATGCTCGCCGCAGATGCCGATCTTCAGATCCGGACGAGTTCCTCGACCGTCCTCGACGGCAATCTTCATGAGACGGCCAATCCCGGTCTGGTCGACCGTTTGGAAAGGGTCAGCTGGCATGATGTCATGCTCAGTGTAGTAGCCGATAAATCCCTTGTAGTCATCGCGGCTGATCCCCAAACCTGTCTGCGTGAGGTCGTTGGTACCGAAACTGAAGAATTCAGCTGTTTCCGCGATCTCGCCCGCTGTCAGCGCGGCACGCGGGATCTCGATCATGGTACCGGTCATAAAGTCCACCCTCACGCCCTGTTCTTCGAAGACCTTCTCAGCCGTTTCTTTGATGATCGCTGTTTGGTTGTCGACTTCCGTCTTGTAACCGGCCAGCGGAATCATGATTTCCGGATAGCAGTCGACCCCCTCCTTCTTCAAAGCGCAAGCAGCTTCGAGAATCGCTCGCGCCTGCATGGCGGTAATTTCCGGATAGACGATCCCCAACCGACAGCCACGATGGCCGAGCATGGGATTCGATTCGACCAGCTCCGCAACTCGGCGTTTGACGTCATTTTCAGTGACTCCGAACGTCTTAGCCAGTTTGCCAGCCAGTTTCGGATCCTCGTGCATGTGATGTTCAGAAAGGAATTCATGCAGCGGCGGGTCCAGCAACCGGATCGTGACCGGCCTGTCGCCCATCGTCCTGAACAGGTGAGTGAAGTCTTCCCGCTGAAAGTTGATCAGCTTGGCAAGGGAAGCTTCGCGATCAACTTTCTGCGTTGCGAAAATCATCTCGCGCATTTCGTCCAGATGATCGAAGAACATGTGTTCGGTTCGACACAGGCCCACCCCTTCCGCACCCAGTTGAATGGAGACTTCCGCGTCGTGCGATTCCGTATTGGCTCGCACGTTCAGAGTCCGATGCTCATCCGCCCATGTCATGAGCTGAGCGTATCGCTGGTAGACATCAGAATCTTCTGCCTTCAGGTTGCCAGTCATGACTTCCATGACCTCAGAAGGACTGGTTTCGATCTTGCCCGTGAAGACTTCGCCGCTGAAGCCATCGATGGACATCCAGTCGCCTTCCTTCAGTACTGTGTCACCAACAGTCACTGTACCGGCCTCATAATCGATGTTGAGCGCATCGCAGCCACAGACGCAGGTCTTGCCCATCTGACGGGAAACCAGCGCTGCGTGAGAAGAAGCTCCACCGAAGGCCGTTAGGATCCCGTTGGCCACTTTCATCCCGCGCAGGTCTTCCGGACTGGTTTCTTTGCGAACCAGCACCAGCTGAAGGTCGTTGTCGGCATTCCACTGTTCTTCCGCATCCGACGCATGGAAGACGATCTGGCCAGTCGCCGCGCCGGGGCCGGCATTGATTCCGGTGGCCAGCAACCGGTTGTCGGCTTCTGCTTTCTTTTTATCAGCCGGGTCAAAGATCGGCTGCAGCAGCTGATTCAGGTCGTCAGCCGGAATTCGACGTTTTTCAAGTGCCGTTCGAGCATCAATCAGCCCTTCGTTGACGAGATCCACAGCGATCCGCACGGCGGCGAATCCTGTCCGCTTGGCATTGCGAGTCTGCAGCATCCAGACCTTGCCGTTTTCAACAGTGAATTCGATGTCCTGCGTATCTTTATAATGCTGTTCCAGGGCCTTACCGATGTTTGTCAACTGCTCGAACGCTTCCGGCTTGTCGATGCTGAGCGTTTCTTCGACTCGTTTTGGAGTGCGGGTACCGGCCACCACGTCTTCACCCTGAGCGTTGATCAGGTAGTCACCGCAAAATCCAGGTGTTCCGTCCGAGCAGTTTCGCGTCAGCCCAACCCCGGTCGCGCACTCGTTGCCGAGGTTGCCGAAGACCATGGCCTGCACATTCGTTGCTGTGCCCCATGCATGTGGAATCCCGTACTGGCGGCGGTAGACCATGGCCCGGTCATTCATCCAGCTGCCAAACACGGCACCGATGCAGCCCCAAAGCTGCTCCATGGGGTCATCGGGGAAGTCGATGCCGGCATGCTTTTTGATCACAGCTTTGAAGTCGGTCACAATCTGCCTGAGTGCCTCGACACTCAGGTCTTTTTCGTGTTCAGCTCCGACCGCTTTGCGGGCATTTTCGAGGATTTCTTCGAAATGGTCCGGATCGTTCTTGGATTCCGGTTTGAGGTCCAGAACCACGCCGCCATACATCTGAATCAGGCGACGGTAACTGTCCCAGGCAAAATGTTCGTTGCCCGACTGCTTAATGAGTGCCTGCACCACCTGTTCGTTGATGCCGATGTTGAGCACCGTGTCCATCATGCCAGGCATGGATTCACGTGCACCGGACCGACAACTCAGCAGTAGCGGATTTTGCGGATCTCCATACTTCTTGCCCATCACCTCTTCGGCATTCCGAATCGCTGCGTTCACCTGTTCCTTCAGTGCCGGCGGAAAGGTGCGATCATTGTCGTAAAACCAGGTGCAGACTTCAGTTGTAATCGTGAACCCAGCTGGAACCGGCATTCCAATCCGGCTCATTTCCGCCAGGTTGGCTCCTTTTCCGCCGAGCAGTGCTTTTTGCGTCGCGTTTCCGTCGGCCTTGCCATCACCGAAGAAATATACGTACTTCTCAGACATTGATTCTTACCGTTTAAGTGCCAGATAAATCAGACAGGCAGAAGACCGAACTGGCGCGGCTGGAGCCATTCATTCTGCCGCGCGCAATGCGACCGCAATTCGAACTGGTGGTCGGCCGGAAAGCTAGCAATGCCCATCCGGAGTTTCAAGCTGACATGCCCTTCACCCGCCTGGCCGCTCAGGGTTGAGAAGCACATCCTGTGATCTGGCAAAGTTGGGACTTCAGGCAATCCGTTTGAGGCGGTTGCAAAAACATGGATTCCGGGATTTCCCCCAAAAAACGGGTTCCTGACGGCCGACATTAGTCGCTCCGGTTCACTGTCGGTAGGCTTCCTGGAGTCGGTTTTTGCGAATGTTTCATTCCCCAGGAGTCATTCATGTCCGTTCCGGACTTTATCACTCGCCGCACCAGACTGATTCGCAGTCTGAAGTCCGCAGGCGTCGACGCCTTGTTGATTTCGAGCGAATCGAACGTGCGATACCTGACAGGATTTACGGGGGATTCCAGCTGGCTCTTTGTCAGCAGGGCCACCACGATTCTCATCAGCGATTCACGGTACGCCACTCAGATCAGAGGCGAATGCCCTGGTCTTGACGCGGAAATCCGAGGTGTTGGAAAATCAATGTCGGAAGCAACCGCAGCGGTGGCTCGGTCGGCGGGAGTCAAGCGATTGGGCCTGGAAGGCGAACATCTGACGATCGCACAGCATGCGGCCCTCGATGAGAAGATCAATTCTGCCAAACTGATTGTCACGGATTCGCTGACCGAACGGCTGCGGGTCATTAAAGATAAATGGGAAATCGCTGAGATTCGACGGGCTGTCTATCAGGCCGAGCGCGGTATTGCGGTGACTCGGGCCAGCCTGCGTCCGGACCTCATCGAAACGAAAATCCGCTTCGACCTGGAGGCGTCCATGCGGGATTTTGGAGCCGTTGGACCTGCGTTTGAGCCCATTGTGGGAGTTGGCCCCACTGCAGCGCTGCCTCATGCCCACGCGGGAACACGGCGCGTTGAAGAGTCATCGTTGCTGTTGATTGACTGGGGAGCCCAAACTGCGTCGGGCTACCGCAGTGACCTCACACGGGTGTTTTTTACCGGCCGGATCACAACCAAAATGCGAAACGTCTATCAGACCGTCCTGGCGGCGCAGCAGGCAGCCATCCGGAAGATCAAACCCGGAGCCATCTGCAAAGACGTGGATAATGTGGCCCGCGGGATCATTTCTGACGCCGGTTTTGGGCGCAAATTTGGCCACGGTCTGGGACATGGTATTGGCCTGGATATTCACGAGGCCGTGCGGCTGGGACCTCAATCGGACGAAACTCTGAAACCGGGGATGGTTGTCACCGTCGAACCCGGAGTCTATCTCGACGGCCAGTTTGGGATTCGAATCGAGGATGATGTGCTGGTGACCAGGGACGGTTGTGAAGTGCTCACGTCTGTTCCCCGGGAATTCGATGATGCGATCATAGAATTCCTTGCATAATTCCCGCCGGTTTACAAAGCTTTCGCGATTCCGCAGTACCCATCACCTCATTCCAGGCCGCTGGGCGCCAAAACGGCTGAGTTCAGTTGTCCATGAGAGTTGCGTGTCACTGCTGCCGTAATATCTGAAGGAACAAGGGCTTTGGTCCTGCTCATCGGAACGGCGAGTAATATCGACTAGCGGAGCGTTCGCTCCAATTCACTCCGGAAGTATCTGGTGCATGGGATGTGCCGGCGCTTCTCAGGAGACGCCAGGAGGCAATCGACGATGGCAAAAACATCTGACGGTGATTCCGGCAGCTTCGATCTTGATCGATTCCGCAAGCTGCTGCAGCTGATGGAAAAGTACGGAGTGACCGAAACTCAACTGACAAAAGACGGTGAATCGTGGAAGGTTCGTCGAGGACCGAAACAGGTGGCAGTGGCCCCCGAACAATTTGCGGTCCCCGTACCCGGTGCGGTTGCGCCGGCCACGCCTTCCAGACAGCCCCCCGTTGCTGCTCCTTCCGGCAAGACCATCGACGCACCCACGGTCGGCACATTCTATTCGGCCGCCAGCCCGGACGACGAACCCTTCGTCAGCGTGGGATCTACCGTCAGTGCGGAAACCGTCGTGTGCGTGATCGAAGCGATGAAGGTCTTTAATCAGATTCCTGCAGAAACAAGTGGCAAAGTGGTCGAAGTGCTGGTTGAAAACGGAGACCCGGTTGAATTCGGACAGCCGTTGTTTCGCGTTGAATAGTGTCAGGATGCATGCGGGCGGTCCGGCGCGAGCCGCCTGGTGAGTCCGCAAGGTCAGCGACTGCTGTGCAGTCGCCATTCAGGCCGTGGCGATTGCCGGCCAAACCGGTCCGGCCGTACGTCCAGTCCACGCGGAGTGACCTCGGGAATTCGGCGCAAGTTACGATATTGACAGATTGGTTACCCATGTTTCAGCGAATTCTCATCGCGAACCGCGGTGAAATTGCCCTGCGGATCATCCGTGCCTGCCGAGAGCTGGGCATTCAGAGTGTGGCGGTGTTCAGCGAAGCCGACCGCGGCTCTCACTATCTTGATCTGGCTGACGAAGCCTGGTGCATCGGTCCGGCGCCGGCATCGGACAGTTATTTGCTGATCAACAACATCATCAGTGCTGCAGAAATCGGCAACGTCCAGGCAGTCCATCCGGGCTACGGATTTCTGGCCGAGAATGCTCACTTTGCGAAAATCTGTCGGGACTGCAATATCGAATTCATTGGCCCGCCTCACGAAGCGATGTCCCTGTTGGGTGACAAAGTGAGCGCTCGCGAGATTGCACGGGCCGCTGGGGTGCCCTGCGTTCCCGGCAGCGACGGACTGATTGAAAATGTGGATGAAGCTGTCAGAGTCGCGAGTGAAATTGGGTATCCGGTGCTGATCAAAGCCACCGCCGGTGGCGGCGGTAAGGGGATGCGGGTTGCCGGCAACGAGGTCTCGCTGCGAGCCGGTTTGCAGGCGGCGTCCGCAGAAGCGGAAAAGGCATTCAGCAATGCCGGCGTTTACCTGGAAAAATTTGTCGAGCGCCCGCGACATGTCGAAGTTCAGATCCTGGCGGACACTCACGGCAACGTGGTCCACCTGTGGGAACGTGACTGCTCGATGCAGCGGAAACATCAGAAGCTGATTGAAGAGAGCCCGGCGCCGAATCTTCCAGCTGAGGTTCGGGACAGAATCTGTGCGGCCGCAGTCCGGCTTGTCAGGCATGCTGACTACCAGAATGCCGGAACCGTCGAGTTCATCGTCGACAAAGATTACAACTTTTACTTCATTGAAGTGAACGCCCGGATTCAGGTTGAACACCCTGTGACAGAGATGGTCACCGGCATCGACCTGATCCAGCAGCAGATCCTGATTGCGGCCGGCGAAAAACTGCCCTTCACTCAGGACGAAGTGCCGTGCAATGGATCGGCAATTGAGCTGCGCATCAACGCTGAGGATCCGGACAACGACTTCCGGGGCAGCCCCGGCACGATTTCGACCGCCGGCAGCCCGCGGATCTCCAACACCACCGGCGCCGCTTCGATGAGGCCCGCTTCCGCCTCCGGGGCGAGGGGCAGAGTCGACCAGTCGGGAGGCGGGGTAGGTGAGACCTCCGGTGGGGTG
>JBDOMX010001068.1:9444-9733 GCA_039831615.1 Planctomycetaceae bacterium | reverse complement strand
TAACACGCTGGGCCGCAGATCACCAACAACACTGAAGACCGCCTCGCATGCTGCGCGAGGCGGTCTTTCTGCCGTGCTGGACGGCACGTTCCCTTCGGAAACGTAAGACGTGCGGATGCCTGGTTGCAGTTGAGAAAACGGGGCAGCATTGGCACCAGCGGGGCTGGGGGACGTTTTTTGTCAGACTACAGAGCTGGCAACGGAAATAGGCTTCCGGGAACAGGAACCTGACATGACACACGGTGTGTGTCACAGCTGCTTAACACGCCGCCATATGTCAGCAACGGTT
>JBDOMX010001068.1:0-9434 GCA_039831615.1 Planctomycetaceae bacterium | reverse complement strand
TGTATTTATAATACACCATCCGCGCTACATGGACGCACACCGCGTATGTTTTGTCGTGCCCCATCATCAACTACGATGGAGCGACGTGGTGGATACGTGCGAAGCAGGCGGTTGCTGGTTTGTTTGGCGATCCTGACTTCGATCGTTGGGCTTTCAATTCTCTTCTGGTGGCAGGATCAACCTCTCAGAGAGATTTCCACGCTCCTGGACGCTGAGGAATACGACAGGTCATTGGAAATTGCGAATCAATTTCTGACACAACATCCCACTGATATTCGAGCACAGATTCTCAAGGCCCGTGCACTAACCGGGTTGCACCGTCACGGCGCCGCGGACTCGCTGTTTCGCAGGGTGGCATTGGAATCCAATGGCTTTCCGGATGACCCGGTTGCTTTGCGTTCCTGGTCCGTGAGTCTACTCCATTCAGAAAAGTGGCTGCGCGCTGTTTCCGTTCTGGAAACTGTTCTTCAGAGTACACCCTCTGATCCGGAAGTACTGTATCGATTGACCGTGGCGCGAATCCGTCTTCGGCGATATGAAGACGCCCTTGACAGCGCGCGGCGACTGGCCACCGTTTCCGGTCACGAGGACCAGGCGAATGTTATGATTGGAACAATTCATCACGATCGAGGGAATGGCCGCGCCGCGCTGGATGCGTGGGAGGCTGTCCTGAAGACGAATCCGGCGGCGACGAATCTGCAGATTACCCCTGGTGAGTTTCTGGGGATGGTGGGGGAGGAATTGCTCGATCTGGGATTTCCGGAACGCGCCACGGAAGCCCTTGAAGAAAGTGTGAAAACGTATCCCCTCGCAAGAACATACACTCATCTGGGCAGAGCGTATTCGCAGACGAATCGGCAGGATGAGGCCAGCCAGGCGTGGCTGGATGCATTGCGGTGCGACGGAATGAATGTCGCCGCACGCGAGGAACTTGCGAATGAAGCGCTGCGAAACCGGCGGCCTGAAGGGGCCGTGGAATTGATGCTGCCGTTGACAGCGTCAACTCGCATGAACAGCAGTTCTGCATATGTTCTGCAACGTGCGTACTCACAAATGAAGCAGCCTGAGAGTACGGAGCGCTGGCGGGCACGGGCAGAGGCATTGCGTGAGGCTGAGAAGAAGAGAAATCAGATTACTGAGATGCTGCGGAAATCGACTGATCCTTTCTGGTCCGGTTTTCTGCACGCATACGACCTGGCAGACCAGAAGCAGTGGGCCAGCGCCGAGAAAATCGTAAATGACCTGCTGCTGCAGCACCCGGACGTGAGTCAGCTTCGGAGACTTGCAGAATCTATTCGCCAACGCAGTGAACTTCCGGCGTTGAACGGTCTGACGGAAAAGCAATACTAGAGTCCAAATGCCAGATGGTGTCTGAAAAAGATACCGTGAAAATTCTTTGATTGTTGTTTATGCGTGCTCACCCATTGCCACTTCCAGCTTCAAGGATATTTGTCATCGTCCTTGTGTCTGCCGTTGTCGGCTGTGATCAACGCGGGGCCGATGTTGCCATCCCCAACGGCGGTGTCCGGCCCGTCGGCGAGGCAGCCGTCGTTGATTCCCCATCCACAATCGCCAGCGATGATCAAGCCGACGGCAACGCCGTGAAGGAGGCGGCCATCCAGCTTGTCGAAGTACCTTTTTCGGCAAGTGGAGTCAATTTCCAGCACATCAGTGGAGATTCAAAGGAGAAACCTTTTCCGGCCGCGAACGGAAGTGGAATGGGAATGATCGACTACGACCTTGACGGCCGAATCGATTTGTATTTTGCGACCGGAAGGTCGTTCCCCTTCGAATCCCCTCACCAGGGACCGGAAAACAGAATCTATCGCAATCTTGGGGATTGGACGTTTCGGGATGTGACGTCCGAATCCGGGCTGGGGTATCAAGGATACAGCGTTGCGATTGCTGTCGGTGATTTTGACTCGGACGGTTTTCCAGATGTCTACGCCACGTGTTTCGGAGAAAATCAACTGTACCGGAATCTGGGGGATGGGACGTTCGAGAATTATTCAGCGGCATCGGGGGGAGACTTTTCCACCAGTGCTGCGTTTCTCGATTTCGACGCTGACGGATTGCTTGACGTTTATGTCTGCAACTACGGCGAGTGGTCATTCGATCAGAATACTTTTTGTGGTGACAGGGCAGGCGACGTTCGAATATTCTGCAGCCCCAAGTCGCTGAAGCCAGAGCGGGATTGCCTGTTGCAGAATCTTGGGGACGGAACGTTTCGTGACGTCGCGTCGGAAGCAGGTCTTGACGAACTCAGCGGGCGCGCTCAGGGAATTCTTGCATCCGATGTTGATGGTGACGGGGATGTCGACCTGTATGTCGGGAACGACATTCATCCTAATTTTCTGTACCTGAATACCGGGGACGGAAAATTTTCAAACGTGACCGAGGTCAGTGGCACTGCATATGATCGAAATGGCCGGATGCAGGCTGGCATGGGGGTCGCGGGTGGCGACGTCAATCGAGATGGGCTGTGGGATCTGTTCGTCACGAACTTTGAAGGCGAATATCACACGTTGTATCTGCAACATTCTTCAAATGACTTTCACGATGTTTCGACAACTCACGGCCTTGCGGCGGCTTCAAAACCGTGGGTCGGCTGGGGAGCGGCGATTGTTGATTTCGATCTTGATGGCTGGAAAGATCTGATCGTTACCAACGGGCATGTCGATGACAACTTGCAGCAGATGGGACGCGATGATCCCTACTTACAACCGGCGCTTGTCTGGCGGAATATCGAAGGTCGCTTTCAGCTGCTGGGAGGGGCTGTGGGAAGTTACTTTCGGAATCCGCACCCAGGTCGCGGATTGGCGACTGCAGATCTTGACAATGACGGGGACTGGGATGTTGTCATTGCGCACAAGGATCAGCGTCCGGCATTATTACGAAATGACGTTGTGACTGCGGCTGCCGGCCCCCCGACATCGCTTTGTCTGAGACTGATCGGAACGCTCAGCAATCGAGACGCGGTCGGCTGTCGAGTGGTGATTGCGTCTGACGCCTTTCCGCAGATCGAACAGGTTGAAAACGGTGGCAGTTATCTTTCGGCACATGACTTGCGGTTGATTCTGTCGGTAGGTGACGCCGGAAAAGTTGATGTCGAGATCAATTGGCCTTCCGGAGTGCAGAGCCGAATCAACGGTCTGGATCCTGCCCGCCATTATGATATCGTGGAACCCGCCAGGACAGACTCCGCACCATTGGTTCTCCATCGTCCCTCTTAACTTCTGAGAAAGTCCCGCTGTGACTGCACCGGATCCACAGGAGAGCTCCTCCGAAACTTGTCCCCCGGAAAACGGGTTTTCGTGCACTAAGTTCGTCGTATTGATGATTCCGGTCTGCGTGTCAGCATGGGCATGCTACGTATGGGTGACGGGAGAAAATGAATTCGACTTTCGCCGCTTTGCTTTGTTGGGTCCGCAATCCGTTGAATTTCATGCGGTGAACGGCGAGGTGTTTTTCAACGATGAGCCAGTTGATCAGGGGTATGTCGAAGCCGTTCCGGTGGCCAATGATCATCACCTGACGCGGGTGATCGGACCAATTAACAAAGACGGAACATTCGAACTTTATACCGAAGCCGGCGGACAATTGACAAAAGGCGTGCCGCCTGGGAAGTACAAGTTACTGCTGATGGTGTCGCATCCGTCACCGGGTATGGGGGCGCCATCGCCAATGCTGCCTCCCCAGTACTATGACGCAACCAGGACGCCGCTTTCAGTAATCGTCACTTCTGATCCGGCGAGAAACCACATTGTTATTAAGGAGCAGGGAGAATTATTACCTGATATCGCGGGGGGTAACGCCCGATCAAGACAGCGTGTGGAATAGCCGACACGTCCGGAAACACCACCTCGAACTGTTTGGCTCCTGTTCGAAGAGCTGAACGAGGAAAAATGGTCGTTTTCTACGAATATCATGAATTTCGGTAGCCGCAGCTCGTTCTAAGTGTGAAATTATGGGCTTGGAGCAGTAAAATCGCGTAGCTTGTTTTTCTACTTTCCCTTCTCAGTTTTGAAAGGACGTACATCGTGAAGTCGAAGAGGCACGTTCGTGTCGGATTTACTCTTATCGAACTTTTGGTCGTCATTGCAATTATCGCCATTCTAATCGCATTGCTTCTTCCCGCAGTGCAACAGGCCAGAGAAGCTGCTCGGCGAACGCAGTGCAAGAACAACCTGAAGCAGCTGGGACTGGCACAGCACAACTACCATGACGTGTACAATCTGTTTCCGGCGAGTGTCGGCTGGAATCAAACTCCTGATCAACGGAAGGGAAATTTCTCTGACAAGGTAGCGATGCTGCCGTTTATCGACCGAGCTAATGAGTACAATCTTCGCGATGAAAATCGGAGGCCCTGGGAACCCACCGGCTGGCACGGCGGCGACAATCTGCTGGCGTTCGGCGGAAAGATTCCATCTTTCAATTGCCCATCAATGCCGCACCAACATGCAGACGCTCGTCATAACGGAGCCACGCACACCTACGCTGTCAATATGGGTGTCATGCGATACAACGGTCAAGGCCGCCAGGGGACGCACAATGGTATCGGGTATTACGTTGGTTACGGTGTTACGCCGGATACCGCGGTTGGCTTTCGAGACATATTGGACGGGACATCGAATACGGCTGCTTATGCCGAGTTCGTGCACTCGCCGGGAGCGGCGGGCACAGGGCCCAGTACCAATCCACATGTGAAGAAGTTCCAGACCTACCGCTGGGCTGCGAACGTATCGACACACGATCAATTGCGTGATTCCTGCCTCGGCTTTGCGGCTGCTGGCGACCTGGGCCGTATGAACAACACCTGGCGTCAGTCGATTAAGGGGTCCGCATGGGCATGGGCGTTCATTGGGACAGGAAACGTATACTCGCACAACATGTTGCCAAACGAGCCTTCGTGCCAACACATGGAAGGTGGAACTGACTGGGGCGGCGACACCCTTTTCGCAGCCAGCAGTCTTCATACTGGAGGCGCTCAGATGTTGTTGGCGGACGGCAGCGTTCGATTCGTCTCCGAAAACATCGACAAGAACACCTACTGGTCACTCGGAACGCGAAACGGCAGTGAGGTTCTCGGCGAGTTCTAGAATTCTCGCTTGACGTCTCGTTGTGAATCCTTTGCAGAAGCCGAACCTTTCATACAGGTTCGGCTTCTTTCTTATCGTGCCGCGGTTGCTCTGATTTTACGTATTGAACGCGATCGCGGGCGCTAAGCCATTTCATGGCGGCCTGTTCTGCCAGTCGAAGGGTATCCTCAGTCCTACGCGAGAAGCCACTGCGCGTAGTGCCACGTGTTCGAAAGAATTGGGCCGAAAATGGCATGCAGAATCCATTATCGTTCAACCCTTGTGTTGGGTGTATTCGTCGTGTTCGGATGTGCCAACAGCGAGGAGTCTGCCCCAACGAGCGACGCGTCTGCCTCAACGAGCGAAGACCGTGCCCTGACACCGAGCCGCAGCTCTGATACATCCAACGCTGACGAGCTGGCAAATCTGCTGGAGGTGGGCGATTCAGGCACAGCCGAGTCACTGGCGACTTCACTGGGATTCAAGGACGTTGCGGCTTCCTCGGGAATCTCTTTCCACCGTTTTAGTGACGCCGTTCCCGATCGCTATTTTCTGCCTGAGGTCATGGGGGGAGGCGTTGCCTGGTTTGACTACGATGGCGACGGCCAACTTGACCTCTATGCCACGAACGGCAGTCAACTCTGGGGGGCCGATCCGGGAACAACAATTCACCGGAACCAGCTGTTTCGTAATCGAGGGCACGGGCAATTCACGGCCGAAACAATTCCCTCGCGATCGGGGGACAGGCGTTACGGCCAGGGGTGTGCTGTCGGAGATTTTAACGCTGATGGCTTTCCGGATCTGTATGTCACGAATTACGATCGAAATACGCTGTTGGTGAGCAATGGAGACGGGACATTCACAGACGGCACGGTCGCGGCCGGTGTTGGAGATCAGGCGTGGGGTACCAGTGCCGTCTGGTTTGATGCGAACAGTGATGGACTAACTGATTTGTACGTGGTGAATTATCTGAACGTCACACGTGCGAACCATGAGGTTTGCACATACGGGGGAGTGAGTGGCTACTGTGGTCCTGGCCATTGGGACGGCACGGCCGATCTTCTGTGCCTGAACCAGGGGGACGGACACTTCCAGATCACTGCTGCCAGCGATGCGGTGGACAAAGAACACGCTAAGGGGCTGGCTGTGGTGGTGTGTGATTTTGATTCGGACGGTCAGCCGGAAATCTATGTCGGCAACGATATGGCACCTAACATTCTGCTGACACGGACGACAGAATCGATACCAGGGGCCGGAACGCTATACCGGAATGTTGCTGAATATGCCGGGTGTGCAGTCAGCAGTGACGGGCGTAATGAGGCCAGCATGGGAGTCGCGTGTTCTGATTTCGATAACGACGGGAAAGTCGATATTTTTCTGACACATTTCTACCAGGACAAGAACACGTTGTATCGAAATCTGGATTCACTTCTCTTTGAGGATAACAGTCGTCGCTCGCGTGCCGCGGCAACGAGTTATGACACACTCGGCTTTGGAACTGTTGCCGCTGACTTTGACAATGACGGTGATGATGACCTGTTTATCGCGAATGGCCACGTACTTGGTCCACGGCACAAACCGAATGCGATGAAACCTCAACTACTTGAAAACGATGGTCATGGGGTGTTTAGCGATTCATCACATCAAATCGGAGGCTATTTTTCTCGATTCTACGTAGGACGGGGTGTGGCGAAAGGAGATTTCGACAATGACGGACGCGTTGACATTGCCGTCAGCCACATCGATCGACCGATGGCGGTCCTTCACAACGAAACACACGTTCCGCACGGTTTTATTGGTTTGGATCTTCTTCCGATTGACCGTGTCCATCCGTCAGGAGGTCAGGTGATCGTGACGGCAGGCAAGACACGCCAGGTGATCCCGATCGTTGGCGGGGGCAGTTATCTGTCATCGTCTGATCCGCGAATCGTCGTGGGGCTGGGTGAGTACAAAGGGCCTGTCAATGTCTCGGTGGCATGGCCTGGTCGAAACACAGAGACATTCCACAATCTGTCTTCAGGGCAGTACTGGCATGTGCGCGAAGGAAAGCCGGGGTTTCCATCGTGGGTGTCCCCGCTGCGCACAGATTCACAGAAATGACAGCCGCTTTATTTGATGAAATCGCATGACAGACCAGATCGGACAAACGACTGAGAGCATTGCATTGCGGTCAACGCCGGCTGAAGGTCAGTCGCGCGCATGTTCCTCCCGACGTCTTAAGTGTTTTCTGACAATATGTGTTTTGGCTGTGGGTTGGGCAGGCTATCAGTATTGGTCGATCGAATCAGGCTTGAAACAGGCTCAGCTGGCCGCTGGAAAGCGTGATTGGAGTGGGGCTCGCGATTACCTGAGTCATTATCTGTCATGGCACCCGCACGATTCGGCAGCCCATCTACTGATGGCTGAAGTCGCCGTCAGCGAAGGCGCTCAGTCCGGGCAGGACTCTGTGGAACGGGCGATCGAGCATTTGGTGCAGATTGATGATGACTCGCCGCTGGCTGCCAGTGCAAGGCTGCAGCAGGCGCGTCTCTCACTCCTGATTCTGCAACAACCGGCCCAGGCGGAACTGTTGTTAAAGAGATCCCTTGAGCTGGATCCGGATTCTCTGGATGCCAACATTCTGATGTGGAAACTGCTGGATGTGACGGGGCGTCATGTTATCAGTCGGCAGTACTTTTGGCGCGCATATGATTTGTCGCCCGAATCGGAACGGCCATTCAGGCTTCGCGATTGGTTCCTCGCGGAATTCTATCCGGAAACCGCGAACGCCGGTTTCCATGATGCAATGGGTGCGCGGGCTGTTGGGAAACTTCCCGCCTCCATCAGTCTGCTGGTCAGACTCCGTGAAAGCGAACCTGAAGCCCACTTTTTGCACGCTGCCCTGGCTGCTTATTATCTGGAGCAAGGCCAGCCAAAATCTTCGTTGGAGTTGCTGAAGGAATCTCCGGATCTGGCACAGGCCATGCAGGATCCGTTTTTCGTCTCCGTCCTGTTCGAATCGCTGGTTGATCTGGGCGAAAGTGAAAAGGCGAAGACCTGTTTTGAGCAGTTTCCCGAGCCCCATTCTGACTACGTCTACTGGCGCTCAAAGGCGATGTGCGATCATCATGTGATGCAGGATGCGACTGCTGCCGTAAAGGCCTATGAAGAGGCCCTGACGACATGGCCTGCAAAATTCGACTGGGGGCTAATGACGAAACTGTCGGAATGCCTGAGAAAAATCGGGCGGAGCGACGAGGCTGGGAGAATTCAGGAAAGGGTCAAACAGTTGACGACCACAGTTCTGACAACAGAAAAAGCAAGACAACTACGCGACAAACTGCGTAACCTGAATGACCCGGCTGTCGCAGGCGAACTTTGTGACGTTTACGCGGAATTCGGCCTGTTAAGGGAAGCGGAGGCATGGAAAGAGCATCAGCAGAAACTTTTGACGTTCAGCCCCGGTTTCCTTCCGTCGGCGACATCCGCCAGGTAATCTGTACAAAAGTGACCTCAACAACAAAATCTCTTTTCCTGGAAATGATGTAGCCATGAATCGTCTGCTTAGCTTGGTTTGCCTGTCTTTGCTGTTCACATTTGTCGGTTGCGGAGGCGGCGTCGATGAAGTGGCACCTCCGACGACAACTCCGGAAATGACTGCCGAGGAGACGCAGAATATGGAGTCACAGATGGAGATGATGAAGAAGGAGCAGGGGAAGTGATGTTGAGCTGTCTTGTTGTGCTCCAGCATCTGACATTTTGTCTTCAGAAGTGAGGGGCTCAGGGAATCAACAGCGATCGCCCTCCATCTGCACAAGTCGTTTTCAACAGCAGGTCGGAGCGATCGTCGACGGCTTCAGTCAGTTGCCCCCGCGGGCCCAGTCCGAGTGGGGAAGAGGTTGTTCTCGGATCTCATGTTCTCCGAGTCTCCTCTGGAAGTCGGCTAAACGGACATTTGCTTCTCTCCGGATGACGTTGTGCGGCGATTCCACAAAGGGGATCGAATGAGATTGTCGGGCGGGACGAAGTGCCGAATCGCCCGATGATGTGCTACACAAAAAAGAAGGTCTCTTCTGCCGTCGTTCGCAGCAGTTGGCGGCGTTCTTCGTCAGTGACAAAGTCAATGACGTCGCGGATCAGGGCAATCGATGCGGCATAGTTGTTGTCGCCGTCAAGTTGATAGGGGCAATCGCTGGCCCACATCAGGCGATCGGCGCCAAAGGCTTCGTACAGCCGTTTGATCATCGGAATCAATTCGTGGTGCGGCGGCTGCTTATTACCAAGTGCATAGTACGCCGAAATCTTGATTTTGACGTTCCTGTGCTTTGACAGAGCACACAGTTGGCTCACATCGGCGTCTCGAATCTGTCCGTCGAT
>JBDOMX010001070.1:0-9764 GCA_039831615.1 Planctomycetaceae bacterium | reverse complement strand
TTCATTGAGTTGTCTGCTGTCTTTGATGCTCAGTAACTGCTCATTTTCCAGCGCCTGCAGAGTTATCGGTCTGACGTTGTGGATGGAGTCTATGGTACTGAGGGACTGGTACGACCAGTCATCGATGCAGAGAACCCAGAGTTTGTGAGACGTACTGTGCTCGTTCAGCGACTGCGCCAGTGTCATCGCTAATGGCAGATAGTTGCGGTCAGAAATGGTGCAGTAGTGGGTGATGGGCTGATTGGGCATTGAGGCCGGAATGAAGTTGCAGGGAATGTCAGGACGTTACTGGAAAAAGTGCCTGAGTGCGGCGAGTGCCCGTTTGTGGATGGTTCTTTGCTTCCCGATCATTGCAGTGTATTTGAGGTCATACGTCGCATCAGGAGCAACACTTTGGGGAGGATTGAAGTTCGTCGGGCCTGACTGCCTCGGTAAACTCGCAAAGTCAGCATGTTTCGCGTGTGTGTTGGTGGCGTTGTGTCCGAATCCGAGATTCGTGATCATATTCTGCGCCGGGACAAGGCATAACATGGAGTGAGTCAGACCTGCAATGTTGAGTTGATATGCCCAGCTGGACACGCGTCCGTGTTGCAGTGCTGCGATTTCCTGACGCCGATGTCTGGCAGCAGTACGGTTGCCGGTCAGGTACTCCAGTTGGGGGCCTGTGGAAACCTGAGGCCACAGTTTGAGATTGGGGTCGTACAGTTCCCAGCGGTCCTGCCACGTTGCCCATCCCCAGACGTTCTGGATGCGGGAAAAGAAATAGTCTGCGTCGTGGATGTGATGTGACTCAAAGAAGTTTGTGCCTGTGATCGTACCGACCCGTTTGTCTTCGCGATAACAACCAAGCATTTCTTGGCAGAATAAGAAGAAGCCTGGGTCCGGCAGGCAATCATCTTCCAGAATGATGGCTTGCTGTTCATGTGTAAACACCGTGTTCAACCCTGATGGGATCCGACGTTTAAGCCCCAAATTGGTCTCGGAGTAGTCACGATGGACCTGGCACGGCCAGTCAATATTGGGGGCGGCAAATAAGGCACGGGTTTGCTGGCATGCAGCCGACTCCGCCGCGGATTGCGGGCCATCAGCGACAACGTAAAGCTTTGTGGGTCTGATTGTCCGCACGACATTCAGGACCTGAGCAGCTAAGTCCGGGCGCTTGTACACAAGCATCACCACCGGCGTGTGCAGCTGTTCCGTACCCGGTGCAGAAGTGGATCGGTCATTATGCATGCGGTCGGACAGGACTGGCTGTGTTTTTGTGTGACGAGATTGCAGGGTGAGTCTTTCTCAGGATTACATAGAAGTGTGCACATCCGGTCAAGTGCCGGTGAGCGTGATTCAGATCTGACTGCCGGACGGTTGCATGTCGCCAACAGACCAGGTGTCGGAATCGACGTCGCCCTTCGGTTCGCATGACGACGAAGGAGACAGAATGCCATGGCATGCAACCAGCTTAAGGGCCGGTCAGCCGAGTCGTTGTTCTGATCACTACCGTGTCGACACTCAATCAGACAACATGCCGGCAGTGCAGAAGCTGACACGAAAAAAACGGGCAAACCAGTATGCTGTCCATATTAGGGTGCAGCGACGGGCCGGGGGCGTAAGGTAAACTGAAGTTCCCCGGAAAGAGTGGTCCGCGGGCGGTTCACAGAATCGTCACCATGTCCGGGCTGTGCGGCTGAGTCTCCAGAGGTCCTGCAATAAATGATGCCTGATTCCCTGCCACGTGTCACGATCGTCACCCCTTCTTACAATCAGGGGCGGTTTATTGAAGACACGATCCGCAGTGTGCTCGATCAGGGATACCCTGATCTGGAGTACATCGTGATCGACGGCGGATCCACAGACCAGACGCTGGACGTGCTGAAGAAGTATGCCGGACAGCTGTCCTGGGTCAGCGAGCCGGACGGAGGGCAGACCGATGCCATCAATAAGGGCATGAAGCGAGCCCGCGGCGACATCGTGGCATGGCTCAATTCAGACGACATGTATGCCCCGGGCGTGATTCGCCAGGCAGTCGCCGCGTTCGCACAGCGCCCGGACGTCGCCCTGGTCTACGGAGATGCCCAGTGGCTGGACGCGGACGGACGAGCCATCGGGTCCTGCGTCTCCACTGAACCCTTTAATCGAAAGCGGCTGCTGTACTACAGCAACTTCATCTGTCAACCCACCACGTTCTTTAGGCGAAAAGCACTTGAGGAGGTGGGTTTTCTGAATGAAGCATTGCATTACGTGATGGATTACGAACTGTGGCTCAGGCTCAGTCAGAAGCACCGCACGGTGTACCTGCCTCAGCTCATCGCCCGTGTTCGTTGTTACCCTGAAACCAAGACCGCATCGGCTGGTGAAGTGCGGATGAGTGAAATGCGGGAGATGATAGATTCTTACGGGGGCCACGGACTCCCGGCATTCTACCGTCTCGAACGTGCTGCGCAGCAATTCCGCCGAGCCCTGGCAGGCCTGGGTCGCTTGCGCGCAGCCGATGCGTTTTCGGGGGCTTGCCAGATGTTCCGTGAGCTGTGCGATTTCCGCGTGATACGTACACTCAGCACACCGCAGTTCTGGCGCATTGCACGGATGAGGTCACGTCGTGACCACAATTAATGTGTCTGGGTGATGTGGTGGCTGCCACCGGTTCTGTGATGATTCGCCACCATCGAGGACAGTGTCGACGCGGACACTGGTCGTCCCGTGCAGCATTCGTGAGGCCACAACGTCTTCGCTCAGACACAGATTATTTTTCGATGCTCCGGATCCATCGCCAGGCCTGGGGCGCATAACGAACCGGGGCAAAGACGGCAATGAACAGGTGCAGGACACTCCGGCGTGCAGTCGGAAAGAGCCCGGGGATGATCAGCGTGATCAGCAGGTAGGAAACCAGACTGGCCCAGGCTGCGCCCATGGGACCGTAACGCGGGATCCACAGCCAGTTGAGCAGGATGTTCAACACACAACCCAGACCCCGTGACAGTCCAATCAGCCATTGCATGTTTTCTGACATCAGGTATTGCGCCTGGGCCATGGTCAGCGAGACCAGGAGCAGGTACCACGGCAGCACACTGAACAGGATCCTGCTCCGGGCATAGGCGGGGCCGTAGACGACATCGATAAACAACGGGCCGACGAGCAGGGCAGACAGAGTGAGCGCCAGACCAGTCCAAAACATGAGGTCATGGAACTGCTGGACGCGAACAGTGTAGAGACTTTTGTTGAGGCCTCGCAGCCCCACCAGGGCGGGGAACACGGAGGTGCAGATCACAGTCGGGATGAAATTTGGTCCCTCAATCAAGAGCAGCGCGGCAGAGTAGATGCCCACGGCCGACTTGCCGTCCAGAGTCTCGAGCATCATCTGATCAAAACGCACGAACATTCCGGCGGCCAGGCCGGAGATCGCCACCGGCCACGATGCCTTCAACAGCTGAGACATCTCACGTCGGGAAACACGCCACGTCTCCGTGTGTTGTCGCCGCTTTCGATAAAACCAGAACATCAACCCGGCTTCCAGCGACGATTGAGCGACCGTGACCCAGATAAAGGCGACAAGACGGCCATCGGTGATCAGCAGGGTGACGCGTGCAGCGAAAGCCAACAGACTCGCCAGCACACGTGAGACCACCACCAGGCGAGACTCGATCCGCGCGTTGAACCAGACCTCGATCAGCAGCAGCGCCTGCGGAATCAGCGCTGTCGCCGCGATCAACACGTACCGCTGTGTCCGCGGTTCATCCGCGTACCAGAGGTGCATGGCCATGAAAGCCAGCAGCCATGCGCCGGCGGCGCCGCTCAGCCTCAACACCAGCCCCGACCCCAGGATGACGTGCTGTTCGCGCTCCCGCCGCACCAGTTCGCGCACGAGGATGGCGGGGAGCCCCAGTACAGCGACCGGTCCGATCAGCTGGATCAGGCTGATCGCGAAGGCATACAGACCGTACTCTTCAGGACCGAAATGTCGCGCCATCCAGGCCTGAATGGTGAACGCCAGCAACGCGGTCAGCACACTTCCCGCAAACCAGCCGACGATGTTGTTCAGCACCCGGCGTATCGTGGAGGTGTCGGATGTACGGCTGCTCGGTGGGTTCATTCGGCATAGTGGACCTTATGCGGGTGAGTGGATCAACTGAGAGGCTCTGCCCAGCCGCACCCGAGGCCTTTGCCCAGCAGTCGGATGCCCTCAACCCCAACCCCAGGCAGCGTTGACCAGGCCTGAAGATCTGCCAGTTCAGCGTCCCGCAATGCATCGTCCAGTAGAAAACAGGCCTTGCGGTTGAGCAGGGACTGGGCCATCGGCAGCGTGGCCCGCCTGGAGCCCGCAGGTCCGTCGATGACAATCAGGTCGAAGCCCTGATTGCGAAGCACATCAGTTAATCCCTCGTAAGACAGATCATAACAGGGTGACTGCGCGAAAGGGGTTGGACCAAGTGGCGCGAAACGGACCTGGGCAAGGTGACCAAGACCGGCTGAGGCCAGAAGTTGTTGAGTGCTGCGGACTTCGGCCTGATCCTGTTCCAGGGAGATGATACGCGGCGTGACCGAATGGGGATGGATCTCGTGCAGCGCGTGTGCGATGACCAGAGTGCTGACGCCGCTGCTGAACTCCAGCACACGTTCAGGACGGTTCTCAAGGACCCACTGATGCAGCCACTCAATGACATCGGGGGAAATCGTCCAGATCCCCAATTCGCGGCGATGAAGTAACATCCGCAGTCGCGGTATCGACAGGGTTTTTCCGGTTGATACGCGCTCGCAGGGATGCGAAACCAGTGCGTTACGACTCGTCGATGTTTCCCGAATCGCGAGAATTTCTTCCACCGCAACCGGTGCGTCGCCTCGAAGGCTTTTTATACTTCGCAGTCTGGACAGGGACTGACTTCTCTGGCCTCCGTATTCATGAACGAGTCGGTAGGCGAAGCGACAGACTGGTTTCGCCAGTCGGAACGAGTCGTATGCAGTTAGCCGAGTGTACCACCACATGGTCAGATGCCAGCGGATCGATCTATTAAGAGGCGATTGAACCTCGCTCCGCCATGTTCAGCCGCAGGAATCATTGGTGAAGCAATTCAGTTCTGTCACCTGGAGAATCTGCGGGAGCTGGCTTTGTCAGCAGTTGGAAAGTCATCCGGCACCGGCACAGTCACTTCACCCGTCGCCGCCCATTCTGTACCTCGCAGCAACACGGTGATGAAGCCCACGCATTCCTGAGAGTAGTCACCGTGACCCATCGGCGTGTGAAATACGCGGCCCCTGCCGTAGTGGACGGTGAACATCATGGGTTCGTGGCGACCACTGCCGCCAGTGCGAGGATCACTCCAGGATGTTGCCAGCAACTCCAGGTTCAGCGCGGGACCTCGAAGCTGGTCATAAAGTTCGTCTTTGGCATGAAGCCATTCCGTCGGAAGCCCCTCCGTGATGGGGTGACTTTTGTCGCGAATGACAACAGAAAACTCGTGCTGTTGGCCGTGGTGGCCGCCTCGACCGACTCCCGGATCCCGAATCACGTCGCCTTCAGCATTGGCATAAAGCCAGGGACCGTCTTTTTCTGACCGTCCACCCCACCCGCCGATTCCAATCATTTCATTCCACGCACGCCACTGCGGAAACGAATTGTCGGCGGCATGAATCACGACGAGTCCACCCCCGGCTTTCATCCATGTTTCAAAAGCGTTCCGGGTTTTCGTGGGCCAGGGAGCTGCTCCGTGACCCATGTTTGAAATCACAACGTGGTACGCGGGAAAATCGGGATTGAAATCCGGGTCCGTCCTGGCCTGCTTCACGGGGATCGACTTCACACCCTCAATCGGAAATGCGGCCAGTTCGGCTTCGCCATTCACAGTGAATGCCGTGCGGGCGACATCAACGTCAAAGCGACCACTGGATTCGAGATAGTGTTTCATCATGGCCGTCGTTTTAGGCCAGACGCCGTGGTTGTTCTGGCCGTCGACAATGAGTGCCTTGATCCGGGACTCAGCGTTGCAGGGCAATGGACTGACGGCCGGACACAGGAACACCAGGAGAAACAGAGAAACACGCAACATGGGAATTCCAAGTGGATTACGGGGTTGAAGAGCCACTGACCGTACTGACTTCCGATGAGTCCGCAAGTGAAATGGCAAACGACGGCAGCTCGGACGCGGCTCCCGGGCCTTCCAGGACTCGACGGGGGCATAATCCGCACAATCGTTAAAGTCGACCTGGTTTACCGTCCGATGCTTAGAGGGGATTCCGTCCGCTGTTGGACGGGGTGCTGCGCGAATTCCTATCTCAATTCAGGTGTTCTGATGCTTCGGTGGATTCAACTGGTTGTCGTACCCCTCGCCTGCCTGGTGACGACCGGATGCTGTTGCGGGCCGGTGCCACCGTCGCATTGCGGAGCTCCGGCCGTTGGAGCGCATCTGGCGGGCGTCCTGAATTCGCCATTGTTCTGCGCCCCTTGCGGATACCCCCCCTGCCACGCGCCGCCGCCCTGTTTTCCAGGAGGATATGACACGCCGATGGCGTCCTGCGGCGTGTCCCCGTATTTCGGGGGGATGCCGGGAGATTTTCCAGCGGGCTGCGGAGAGGCCTGGCATCCCGGCGGCGTAATCGCTCCGTATTCGCCAGGTGTGAATGGCTTCCCTGACAATGCCTGGCAAGGCGTTGACGAGAGTGTCCCACAATCGGTTCCGCCAGAAACACCTGTGCCTGACCCCATTGGTCTTCCGGAAGCCTTCGATGATGCCAGCGCCTTTGACACGCGTGGCATCCGGCGGACCGGGCATTCGGGCAGGGTTTTGATTCCGGACGGGGCTGCAGGTCCTGTGGCCTTGCCTTGGCGGCATGTTTCTCGCCAAAACCTGCGGCCTGCTGCGTCACGCCAGCAGGGTATTCCTCAACTGCCGCTGCCGGTTGTTCCAAGGGCGTCCTACTAAGAAACGGCGACCACTACGGGAACAGAAAAACCAGCCCCACGACAACGAGAGCCTGATTGACAGCGGCCTCGTTATTCCATGCCGGCCGGTAGTTGAGGTACGGAGCATGCTCACCGGGTCGGTACCAGCCCAGGGGGTACTCTCGCGAATTCGGTGGTCGCAGAGTGGCATGGTACGGCAGTGTCGCGGCCTGTCCAACAAAACGGCCGGTTGATGCAAGAGTCTGCATCAAGGGGCTGTAAGTGTGACCATATCGTTCCAGCGCCGGATCTTCGAAATACAGTGGATGGTACCACAGATTGGAGGCCTGCCACTGCAGCAGCATCGGGGTTCCGATCGTGCGGCTGACCGGCTCATCCGCAGCGATGGCGGAAAAGTCCTCAGGAAGCGAAGACTCTTCGACATCGCCCCATGCGTAGTCGAATGACGGCCGAATCTCGCCAATCACAGCCGCCTTCAGATCAGCTGACTCTTGATCCGCATCCTGCTCCTGAGGTGCGGCCGAATTCGATATACCGGCGGATTCACCCGCAATCCCTGACGTTGAGCTGCCGGCGAGTAAATCAAGAGAGAACAGAGGAATGGCTTTCGGAGAACGATCGCTTTGCGGTTCCGTCGCGAAACTCACCGGATCCTCGGCCCTCGGGTCATCGGCTGCCGCGTGCAGCATGCTGCACGCGGCGAAGAACATGGCGATACAAAGCCGTCCGGCGACCGAACAACGATGAATGGGGTCATCGACCCTCACCAGGGCTGTGTTCAGCCGAATAATTGGGAGCTTCCTGAGTGATTGCAATATCATGAGGATGGTTCTCTCGAACAGAAGCGGCCGAAACCTGGATAAAACGCGCCTGGGTTCGCAGGTCTTCGATGGTACCTGCACCGACGTATCCCATCCCTGACCGCAGACCACCTGTCAGTTGGTACAACAGTGGCTGCAGCCCCCCCTTGTAGGGAACTCGACCTTCCACACCTTCCGGTACCAGTTTCGAATTGTCATTTTCAGCACGTGAACTCTGCCGATAGCGTTCACTGCTGCCCTTTACCATTGCGCCCAACGATCCCATACCGCGGTAGCGTTTGAAACTTCGGCCCTGGAACAGGATCATCTCTCCCGGGCTTTCATCGACTCCGGCCAGCAGACCGCCGACCATCACCGTCCATGCTCCTGCCGCGACTGCTTTTGTGATGTCTCCACTGAAGCGAATGCCTCCGTCGGCGATGATCGGAACACCGGAACCCTCCAGTGCCTTCGCTGCGTGAGCGATTGCCGACAGCTGTGGAACACCGATTCCTGAGATGATCCTTGTCGTGCAAATGGAACCTGGACCAATCCCTACTTTCACTCCATCGGCGCCGGCTTCTGCCAGAGCCTTTGCCCCCTGCGACGTTGCCACATTTCCGGCGATGACATCGATCTGAAATCTTTGTTTGAGTGTCCGAACAGTGTCGATGACGTTTTTCGAATGCCCGTGAGCACTGTCCACGACCAACACGTCGACGCCCTGTTCAATCATGAGAGCGGCTCGATCAAAATCATGGACCCCGACGGCAGCTCCGACCCGCAGTCGGCCGCGTGCATCCTTCGACGCCTGCGGAAATTGCTGGTTCTTGTCAATGTCCTTGATCGTGATCAGGCCTCTCAGTTGATATTGATCGTCTATAAGGAGCAGTTTCTCGACCCTGTTTTCCAGCAGGATCTCTTCTGCCTGGTCCAGGCTGGTATTTGCCGGCGCAGTCACGAGGTTGTCACGGGTCATGACGTCGGCGACCGGGCCATCTTTGGATTCCAGAAAACGCAGATCTCGCCTGGTAAGAATCCCTACCAGTTTGCCGTCGATGGTGATGGGAACGCCGCCAATATTTCGTTCGTCCATGATTCGCCGGGCTTCTGAAACACTGGTTTCCGGCGGCAAAGTCACCGGATCCACGATCACTCCGTGGGCACTTCGCTTCACTCGATAGACTTCCTGAGCCTGTTCTTCGAGCGTCATGTTTTTGTGAATAATGCCGATGCCACCCAGCTGAGCCATGCCGATGGCCATGTCTGCGGTGGTCACAGTGTCCATCGGGCTGCTGACGACTGGGATGTTTAGCGAAATATTGCGGGTGAGCGAAGAACTGAGGTCACAGGAAGAAGGCATGATCTCGCTGTAACCAGGTTCCAGCAGCACGTCGTCGAATGTGAGGCCTCGGTAGACGATTCGATCTTCCATGGTGGGATTCCCTTCAATCGATTGATTCCGGCGACTGGAATGCCGCAACTGATTTTATTGTGACACAGAAGACTGAGGCGACCGGCCAGTCACGGATTGGCCGCACCCACATCCGGCGGACGCTGAACGGCCTGAAAAAATCGGTTGGCCAGCCGCAACAACGAATGCACGTCCAGCTGTTCAGCCCGTGATTCCGGATCGTGACTCAGTTCGGCAAGAATCGCGTCGACCTCTGTCTTGGACACTTGCTTGCTGTACATTCCGCACAGAACCTTTCGCATCCGCTTTCGCCGGTGATGAAACAGGCGTCGGATGAAGTCCAGGAAAAATGGCCGGTCGTCGATTCGTCCGGCGCGACCGTCGTGTCGCCAAAGACTGACAATCGCTGAGTAAACTTTTGGCCGCGGCCAAAAGACCTGCGGTCCCATTCGCCGAATGATTCGTACGCTGCACTGAGACTGCAGCCATACCGACAGCGCGCCGTAGCTGCGGGTTCCCGGTTCCGCAATCATCTTCTCACCCAGTTCCAGCTGGATGGTGGCCACGATTCGGGTCCAGGGCAGATCGGAGCTGACCAGATTGGAGATGACCGGAGTTGCCACACTGTATGGCAGGTTGGCGACCAGTTTGAATTCTCCGT
>JBDOMX010000896.1:0-2257 GCA_039831615.1 Planctomycetaceae bacterium | reverse complement strand
GACGACCTTGATGCCGAGGGCCAAACGGTTATCGATTACCCAATCGAGCCCATCAGCCACGTCGGAAAAGTTGCCTGAGCCTGCTGCATTGAGAACTTTGATTGCAACGATCGATGCATCAGGGGCAATGCCCTGATTGGTGATCGAGTTCGAAACAATGACCCCTGCACTCTGAGTCCCGTGTCCGTCATCATCTTCGGCTGCGGTCGGGCCGATCTGATTATCGCTTCCGTCGGGACAGCATCCAAAGGGTCCGGGCACACTATTGCAGAAACAAGCTTCAGCGATCAGGTTCGAGGACACATTGGGATGATCAGTGTCGATGCCCGTGTCGAGAATCGCCACTGTCACTCCGCTACCGGTCACGCCGAGAGATTGAACATTCGTCGCGCCCACCAGAGCCGCGCCCTGGGCGAGGGTTGCGTACGCAATGCGATCGATGTCGATCGATACCACTTCGGGATCGCTCATCAATGCTTGGATCGCCTCGGCATCCGCCCAGGCACTAAAGCCGCTGAGCCAGCGATATTGATGGCCAATCGTGAAACGTCCACGATTCATCCGCCTGAGTACCGCGCGTCTTTTTGCGCGAATATGATTGGGTCGTCGCGCCCGGCTCGTCTCGCGAGCGGAATTTCGCAATACAACGGAAATGCGGATCCCGTCTTGGGGAATCGGGCGATTGAGCGCATCGAGCAGACTGCGGGTTCTCGGATCGGCCACGGCTGAACTTGGTAGCAATGCAAAACTCAACGCCGCAATCAACCCTAAGCCCAGCCAGATGTTATTGCCGGAGATTGTTCGCTTTGCGCGCATCGACACTTCCGAAGGGCCATCCGTTGAATGCGGAGATCTCAGTAGACGGAGGCTTCACAATCTCCGCCACGCCAACTAATCGAACAATCTTCGTAGGGTTCGAAAAGCCTAAACCACTTCTCGGATTTGTTCGTGGGCCAGGAGGAGTTAGGAGGAAGTTGTTCAGGAGCGTCCTTTTCTAAACCATGCTGAGTTACGTGGTTTATCATCATCGTGTGAAACCAATGTGAATACGCCACTTTCGGCGGCGCGTCCTTCGGTAAGGGCGGCGCAGATACGGCCATTGATGTTCAGGCCCCGACCACTGGGACTGAGAGATTCGGTCGGCGCCGATTGCCAGGCCCGCTTTCGACCGCGAGGGCGGGACACACGTAGCCGAGCCTGCGGAATAGCGTATACGGCTCACGCGATTGCTTCATCGGGATCCGAATGTGCATTTCGAAGGACGTCCGGACGGGCGGTTTCGAGGCCTTCGGTGGACGGTCCGCGCAGTTCGAGGAACTCCCACTGCACAGCGATCGTCGGCGGATTAGTGGACGTCGATGCGAAGCTCAAAGGCGTCATCTCCGCTACTGGTCGCGCGTGGCCTTGACGGCGACAACGTCACGGTGGGCGCCATGACGCAGAGCCGCGGTTAGATGCGGTTCGAACTCGTCTTCGTGTGGATTTTCCTCGGCCAGCCCTTCGGAGGCTACAGCGGGATCACCGTGAAGAGCACAGCTCTGGAGGGAGGCCCCCAAGGCTTTGCGATTTCGGTATCCGATGGTGCTGCCAACCTCTTCACTGAGGTCGCAGCGCCTGAACCGGATGACGTTGCCGCCGTGCTGACCGGCTTGCCGCCACACCAGGCGACCGAGCGACGATTGATTTGCCCGCTCCGGCAACGGTGCTGACTCCCGGATTATTCACAAGGTCTTCACAAATCGGTGATACAAACTTCTGCTGACGCCAACACCTGGGAAGGGGCGCTTGTAAGCCCCCTTCCGTGTAGGCAGTGATGCTTGGAAGGAAATCTACTTAGATGAGTGGCCGGCTGAACACAATAGTGTCAGAACATTCTCTTCTGACCGACTTTGGCTTCCCTGAAATTCCAATCGTGGTGCCTTCGAACATTTGTAGTTCGGCACGAAGGAACCGACTCCCCGCGAACGACGAAGAGGCTTTGCCTCTACGGCTGAGACAGGCGGTTCGCAGCGCCTCGAGCGTTGGTCGTCCGGGTGTCTTCGGAGAACGGGAAAGTGTGGCTGAAACTCAAGGTCCGACGCAGCAGTTGATTACGCTCAAACATGAAGGAGACAGGAAGTGTTCATCGAATGTAGCTGGTTAAGGTTCTCTCGTAGTGGTTTGATCGTGGCGGCGATCGCAATTTTGGGTCTGAACTCGACATCCGCCAATGCCCTCAACCGAATTGACTTTGACCCCGTTTCGCAATTCGTGGCGG
>JBDOMX010000256.1:5778-9778 GCA_039831615.1 Planctomycetaceae bacterium | reverse complement strand
TCGATCTCGCGAACTGTGGGCGAGTCGTTTCTAATCGTTGGTGTGCCAATCAACAGGAAGAAAACGTAAATCAACACGACGACGCTGGTTGAAACAAGGTTGATCAATGCCTGAGAGACCGCTGCGATTCCGTCACGAACAAGGGCATCAACGAATTCGCTTGCGTCCCGGCGGTCTGCTGGCTGCCGAGTGTCGTCGGACGATTCGTTCGATGGAACCGGCGATGTAGCGCCGGCTCCGATGCGATCGCCGATCTGTTGAACGCGTTGCTCGGCCCAATCGACGATCTCCCTGACTCTTCCCCGATACGCATGCGAATTGGTCTGGAGGTCGACCATCGATGCCCAGATTGAAAGGCCAAAGATAAGCAGGAGGAGCACACCAGCCATGAATGTGAGTCCGGCGGCTATGATTCGGGTCACCCCCAGGCGTCTTTCAAACGCCTTTAAGATGGGGCTCACTCCACTGACCACGAACAGCGCGACAACCAGCGGCACCAACACCGGACGGAGCCAGTAAATCGAGTAGGTCGCCGCCACAACCGCGAGCACCATGAGGCTGATGGTCTGGATGCGGGAGTTGGAATGTTCGTCCTGGGGAATCATGGCGAATGAAAATATCGAGAATCCGCTCCATCGGGAAGGCTGAGACACCACCAATGCCAGGAAGTCGTGCGGTGCGACCGACTTCCATTCAACACCGACACCGCCCGATCACCTTCTCCGTTCAATGCGGGGTGCAGCGTGTTCAAAAATCGATCATGAATCGAGTGCCCATGATCTGATAGTTCCCCGAGACAATTGGCATCATGCCGTTCGTGAGGGCGGTCTGGCGATCGTCGATCCGACCGAAGATGTAATTGCACTGCAGCCGTGCATGAGAGTTTCAGTACCAGTTGAGTGCCAGAGTCAGACTCTGTCCATATCCGCCCTGAATGTCGGTATCGTTCAAATCGGCTTTCGAGAGTCGCATCGCCAGCTGCCACGCACCCAGTCCTGTGGCTCTGCGACCATCAGATTCTTTGATGCAAAAGAAATCTTCAACGGGTTCGACGCGCCCCTGAATCCCCAGCTTTCGGTTCCATGGAATGTGCTCGCCGGTGAGGAAATACGACAGAGAGACGTAACCTCCGTTGAAAGACAGATGTGACCCGAATCCTGTTTCACGCTGCATCTGAATATGCATCCATTCGCCAACGAACTGAACGGCACCCATGTTGACGACTGATTCCACAGCCAGCAGTTGGTACGACTCAGCTCCCACAATCAGCCCGGTGTCGAGCCAATCCATTTCCGTGCGTCCTTCCGGCCGGGAAGTAAACATCGCCTGATTGTCAGAGCTGCCGCCATCAGGAAAAGCGAGCGTCCCGGCGAGTCCGAAATGAGCATAACCGCGGCCGCCCGAGCTTTCGTCATACCATCCGGTATGCGCGAGGCGTCCCGCGAGTTCCAATTGAGCCTTGTCGCCGACGATCTGGTTGTTGTCCTGAATGGTTACCATGTTGAAGACACCAAACTGCCAGTTCCTCGCCTGGTCGTTTGACGCACCGTAGGAGGCGATCCCGACCCTTCGACTGTTGCGATTAATGGCATCGACGATAAAAGGTCGCTCCAGAAAGGTCATCGTGTTGCTGCTGTTAAGCTGGTCCAGACCGTACGGACGTTTTTGATTGCCAACACGCAGCGTATTCAGGACCGGCAGTTCATCCCAGCCCAGCCCAGCCAGGCATCACGAATTTGGCCGCCATCCGTACCGCTGAATTCCAATTCCAGACGATACGACATGTTGTCCGGCGGTACCGTACCTCGAATTCCGATCCTTGCTCGTCGTACTAAGACACGGTTTTCGGGATCGGTTGCAAAGGATCCTGTTTCGACCGCATTGATCCCGCGAGACGAATTCGGAAATTGCCATGTGTCCAGGTGAAGCCGGCCGTTGAAGACACGTTTGGAATTACGAGACAACGTTTCCAGGAACTCTGCCCCATCGCCCTGAAAATCGCCCAGCGTCTCTTCCAGAAGGCTCAGACGAGAGATCAGCGCATCGGCAATCTGCGAATCGTCGCCATCCGAAAGGTCATCACCTTTTGCTTCCAGCGCACGTACACGTGCTTCCAGATTCGACTCAGCATCGCCGGCAATTCCATCCCTGCTTGTGCCCGCAGACGGTCCAGCCTCACCCAGATTAGATTTCGGGGATTCGACTTCAATCAACGATGCATGGAGGATCTCCGCTGCGAACGGACTCGGCAGTATCTGCCGATTCACAGGCCAGATGTGACCAGAAAGCTGGAGTTGCTTTGTGCCTGACGAAGCGACGTTGTTGTCCTTCCGGATCAGGTCGTGAGCGCATAATGACTGTGCACATATGCAGGCGACAATCAGGCCGCACACGAATGAACAGGTGCTCGTGTTAGCGCACCACCAAGCAACCTCAAGCTGACGGGCGAAGCGCACAACCTGTGCGCAGAAGCGTCATGACGTTGTGTCAATCGGCGATTTCGCGGCGTTATAATCGGCAAAACCGTCACAAATTATGGGCGCGACTGGAAACGACCGGACGCGTCCTCTCGCCGTTTTCGGTCGGTCCGAGTCAACGTGCTGCGATCCTCAGTCCATTTTCCGGACGACGTACGTGGCTGCGTGTCGAGGAATGCCTGCTGCATCACGCCACGCGTTGGGCGAATTTGTGACGAGGATGGGGGCGGGAACAAAGATTCGGGGCAACACTCAGATCACCTGGGCGCCCTGGATCCGTCGCTTGCTGATCCCAGCCGCGCCATGTGATCAGTCTGAAATCACGCGCGCAAGTCGCGAACAAGCCGGCTGATGGGCTTGAATTCATCAGCTTCGGATGTTTCGCACCACTCGAAGGCCACAGATTCCGCTGTACAAATGACAGCTCCGGCATCCCTTAAGCGGTGGATGCCAATTTCATGGTCGTGCTGGGTGCCGCTGCCGGATGCGTCTTCCGCCACATACACTCGAAATCCACGGGCCAGCAGGTCCAGACCTGTTTGCAGCATGCACACGTGCGACTCGAGCCCGGCCAGCACGACCTGATTGCGCCCGTCGTGAGCATCCGGTGACAGGACTGCGCTGATACCGATGTGTTCACAAAAACAGTCGGCGGCGCTAAACCGCACTTTGTCGATCGTGGCGCCGATCGCAGGATGGCCTGTGAGTCCGGAGACCGTGTGTCCAAGTCCCTGCGGGTACTGTTCTGTGACAACGACCGGGATTTCGAGGTGTTCGGCCACGCTCAGCAGAAACCTGATGCGGCGGACGATGTCGTCTCCGCCGTGAATGGCGGGAACCAGCTTCTCCTGAACATCAACCACAAGCAGCCTGGATCGCCGTCGATCGAGCAGTTCGGGGCTGCGCAGAAGTGCGGAATCAGACATATTTGTACAGGGACGATCAAATCAGAGCAAAGTATGGAAGCCAGTCTGCCATTCTCACCAGTGAAATGCGAGCACACGGATTGTACGTCTTCGAGCCTTGCATCGCATCCGAGTTGTATGAAAATCATCGCACGCGAAGGCCGAATACTGAAGAGACTAACTTCCAGGAAGAGACATCAATGCTGGTTCGAATCGGAGAATGCCGACTCCAGCTGGTGCAGGGTGATATCACGCAGCAGCAGGTCGATGCCATTGTGAACGCAGCCAATGCACAGCTGGCCGGTGGTGGCGGGGTAGATGGTGCCATTCATGCGGCGGGCGGACCTGAGATCATGCAGGAGACAGATGCCAGATATCCGGATGGCTGTCCCGTCGGGAAGGCGGTCGCGTCCTGCAGTGGTTTACTTGCAGCTGCTCATGTGATTCACACCGTGGGTCCGGTCTGGCGGGGTGGACGGGACGGGGAGCCGGCTGCCCTGGCTTCGTGCTATCGCAGCTCATTGCAGCTGGCGGTGGATTTGGACTGTAAATCTGTTGCATTCCCTGCAATCAGCACCGGAGTCTATGGATATCCGCTCGATCTGGCCGCAAATGTCG
>JBDOMX010000256.1:0-5768 GCA_039831615.1 Planctomycetaceae bacterium | reverse complement strand
AAGTCCGTCATGGATTTTTTGAAGTGGCACAAGCAGCCCGAGGAAGTACGGTTTGTTTTGTTTGGTGAAGGTGCCTTCGGTGCCTTCGCCAGATCACTGGAAATCCAGATTGGTTGAAAACAGCGGCCATCCTGTTCCGCGGCAGAAGCCGATGGATTCACGGGACTCCGTTGCAGCAGACTATGGGTGCTCCGTCCGCCATGGGTCAAGGAGTGCGCCTGGCAGCTCTTCCGTTGAATCAGCACTGGAAGTCCGCGGAAAACTGACTGACATTGACGCAAAGTTCACTCGACGGGCGAAGGAGGTCTCTCCATCGCTCTCCCTCATTTGTGCCGCGCCGTCACGTTGTGCGTGATGGTTCCATTGACATGCCCGCCCCCGTTACACGCCAGCTTGTTGCCTCAGACAATCAACACCTGCACTTCCGACACTGGGCGGCAGTGAAGTCCTGTCGTGGCGTGATCATTGCGCTGCACGGCATTCAAAGTCATTCCGGCTGGTACACCTGGTCTTCGAGGCAATTGGCTGCAGCAGGGTATGACGTCTACTTTGCCGATCGGCGCGGCTCCGGACTGAACGGGTTTCAGCGAGGTCATGCGGATCACGGCCTGCGTCTGATCAACGACGCGCGCCAGCTGATCAGGATCGCTCGACGCGAACACGCAGACGCGTCGCTGCCAGTGACTTTGATGTCAGTCAGCTGGGGCGGCAAGATCGCTGCAGCGCTGGCTGCAACATGGCCACATGAAATCGATCAACTGGCGCTTTTGTATCCGGGTTTGGTACCGTTGCTGCAACCGACCAGGTCGCAGACCCGCCGACTCAATCTTGGCAGACGCTTCGATGTGCGATTCAAGGGAGTCGATCTCCCGCTGACTGATCCGCAACTGTTTACCGCAGTCCCGGAACATCAACAGTTCATCGCGGAGGATCCGTTCGCACTGCATCGAGTGACCAGCGGTTTTTTAAATGCCGGTCGAGATCTGGACCACATCATTGAGGAGCAGAGTCAGCAGATCGTTCATCCCACGCTGCTGATGCTGGCCGGACAGGACCAGATCATCGACAACGCCGCAACGAGTCAGCTTGTCGCGAGATTTGCATCGAAACGACAAACGACAATTCGATATCCAGAGGCTCAGCACACTCTGGAATTTGAGCCGGACCGCGAGCAATTCGTGGGTGACCTGATTGGCTGGCTGGAATAGTGATCGGGAGACCCCGCCGAGGCCAGCAGGCCGGCACGGGACGTCGGTGTGGCTGCAGCGCGCAGGCTGGCAGCCTGCGGCTATGATGTGGAGGTGAACGTCTGCGGCAACGTTGCTGAGGCTGCCAGCCTCTGCTTTCAGGCCTGCTCATCGTAAAACGGCACCACTTCCAGCAGGTCATCGCGACATCGTTCGAATACCAGACGAGCGATGGCAAACGCGCAGGCAGCTTCTGCAACCCGGGATGAACCGGACTGACGCAGATTCACCGTGGTCGTCAGGTCGCATGCGGACACGACTTTCTCTGCGAGGAATTCACCGCTGCCGCTGAGAATGATCTGCGGGGCAGCATGTGCTTCCGGCCGTGAGGCTGTCTGGAGCTGCTGAACCTGTGCCGTGCGAATCCGTTGCAGTGCCGTCGTGAGTTGACCGCACTGCGCATTTGCGAATTGCCGGGCAATCTGACCGATGGCCTCGTCGCCGAGTTCAGACCGATCGCAGCAAAGCATTCTTGAGATCCGGCGCCGTGCAGCGTGGACCGTGGCGGGATGACCGTCCGCGGTATTCGTGTTATCCGGTGTTTCGGCGATTGATCCCAGCACGAGGTAGATATCCAGTGTCGTGGCAAACAATTCGGCGGCCACAGGAATCTCGAGTCCGTCCAGCACGACTGAAGGCCTCACGGCGCACAGTGGTGTTCGCCTGACGCCGGTGTAAACGAGTTCACCGTGCTGTAAACGTTCCAGATCGGTCAGTCCGGAGGCCATTGGCAGGCCATCCAGGAGCGGGATCATGTCTGTCGTCGTGGAGCCCACGTCGAGGAGGATCGCAGGTCCGTGCGGCACCGCACGACCGACCCAGGTCGCCAATGCGTGCCAATTCGCTGCGGCCACGAGTTCGGGCAGTTCAACAGCGTCACCGGGATCGGCGAACTCACCGGTCGTCAGCCAGATGCGGATCTCCGATTTCGGAAAAGCCTGCTGAACGCTGTCGATCACCCAGCCAACGCCGTCGGCCTTAAAGGCGAAGCAATCGGCCAGTTCGGCTGTCATGGTGACACCCACCAGATCAGGATGCTCAATCCATGACATCGCTTGCAGACGATCGGCCAGCTGGTGGTGTTGTTTCCACATGGGAAACTCGGCCGTACAAACCATGCCGGTCGGATCGGCTGCTTTCAGGTTGGCACCTCCAATGTCCAGTCCGAGTGCCGTCGTCATGGTTCTGTCCGCGGTTCATCCGGCTGCGGATCGCGAAGGAAGCGATATCCGGTCCCGCGGATGGACGTCAGGTGCTGAGGATTGGCCGGGTCCACTTCAATCATTCGTCGCAGGCGCATCACGAAGTTATCGATGGAACGTGTGGTGATGTCCGCCGAATCTCTCCAGACGTCTGACTGCAGCCTGGATCGCGACAGGACCATGCCATCGTGATTCAGAAAATAACGCAGCAACTCCTGTTCGCGCGTGGTCAATGAAGATTTCTGCTCACCCTTCACCAGTTCGAAACGACTGAAATCCACTCTGACGTCTCCGAATTCTTCGAGATCATCGGCCGGACGAATTCGTGTGTCCGATTCGAGATTCCTGCGGCGGCGTTCCAGCAGATTGCGGACCCGACTCAGCAACTCCGCCAGATCGAACGGTTTCGTCATGTACTGATCAACACCGCAGTCAAATGCCTGAGCTTTGTCCTCCGGCAAGGTACGTGCTGTCAGGGCGAGAACCGGCGTATCGGGATTGGAACGACGCAGAATTCGGCAGGTTTCATAGCCGCTCATTTCAGGCAGCATCAGATCGAGGACCACCAGGTCAATCGGTGGGTCGGCCGCTTCCAGAGAATTCAATGCCGAAGGGCCGTCACTCGCAACGTCCACCAGATATCCTTCCTGCTCGAAGTTGAACCTGAGGCCATGTGCAATCGATGTTTCGTCTTCCACGACCAGAATTCGCATGACTTCAGACTCCCGCCGATTCCGATTCGACCGATTCGACCGATTCGACCGATTCGACCGATTCGACCGATTCGACCGATTCGACCGATTCGACCGGTGCAGCCGGTGCAGCCGGTGCAGCCGGTTCATCGTCCAAACTGGTGTCAGCACGACGGGCTGTCAGGCGGCCAGGCAACACGACTTCGAAAACGCAGCCGTCTTCATCCGCCGTGTCAAGGACGCTGACGCGGCCCTTGAGAATCCCGACCAGTGTCTTCACAATGTAGAGTCCAAGTCCGGTTCCTTTACGAGTCCGCTGGAGCTCGTCGCTCCCCCGAAAAAACAACTGAAATACCTGACGCCGCTGTGTCTCGGGAATCCCCGCCCCGTTGTCCTGCACTCGGATGGCCACTCGATCCCATCCTCGTGGATGAACCGACACGACAACTCGAGGTGGACTTCCGCCATACTTCACCGCGTTGTCGATGAGATTACCAAAGATCATCTCCAGTACCATGCGCCGTGTATGCAGCGCGACGGGGGCGACATCAAACTCGAAGACGTCCTCCACGGCGTGTTTGTGATGTTTGCAGGAAGATTCGGCGGCAGCCTGCAGCAACGGCAACAGGTCCACGTGCTCTGGCTCCGTTTGACTGCCGATTTCATCCAGACGCCCGACTTCCAGCAATTGATTGATCAGCTGATCCAGTCGCTCCAGCTCCGTTTCCATCGTCGAATAAAACTCACGCCGATCGTCCGGCTCCAGGTCTCTCATCAACAGCGTGTCCAGATACAGCCTCAAAGCAGCGATGGGTGTCTTCAGTTCGTGGGTCACACTGTCTACGAAGTTCGACTGGCGGCGGTTCAGCTGAATCTCTTTGATGGTCAGGAAGGAATAAAATGTGATTCCGAACAGGCTGATCGCCAGCGCGATGGCGCCCAACACCAGCGAAAGCCAGGCATTTTGCTGGGCCAGCAACACAATCAGCACCACCATCAGCGTGATATTCACGGTCGACAGCACCACACTGCTCCAGATGGGCAGCTTCAGGTGTCGTCTTCTTCGGCGGAAATCAGCCACGACAATCGCTCAATGAAGATGGTGAGTGTGGTGAGCACACATGGTACCCGGAGTACGGTGAATTCGACAGTATTTGGAAAGAATCAGGCGGGAACGTGAGTTTGCTCAGAGCGAACATCTGAAATTGCGTCCTGCCGGATCGATTCAATCAGCCGGCATCAGTGGCTGGGGAGTTCTGCCAGCGCGGACACCCGCCGACCGCTGACCTCTTCCAGGGCGACCTTTGTCACCTAAATCCTGGCGAGCCGTTTCGGCCAGTTGAGACAGCTGTTCAACGATCCGTGGATGCTGGTCTGCCACGTTGCGCTGACTGCCGACATCTTCAACCACGTCGAATAACAACGGTATCGCCGTTTCACCTTTGCTGAAGTGGGGGTGGTGAACAAAGTCGGACAGCGGGAGGAAGAGTTTCCAGCGACCACTGCGGACGGCCTGCAGCTGGTCCATTTGGAAATAATAGAACGCTTCATAGGGACTCGCTGCCTCTGATTCTCCCAGTATCAGCGAGCGGACATCGTGACCATCGACATCATGACTGATATTCTGCCCGGCCAGCAGCGCGAATGTCGGCAGGAGATCCATCGTCGTGGCCAGTTCGCGACATTCCGTTCCGGCCGGCACATGCCCCGGCCAGCGCATGATGGTGGGCGTGCGAAAAGCGCCCTCAGAGGTTGTGTAACCACGTCCGTACAGCGGGCGATTGGTGCCCCGCGAGGGACTGTTCCTGTCTCGTGCCATTGGTGCGCCGTTGTCTGACAGCCAGATCACCAGTGTCCGTTGATCGATGTCCAACTGTTTCAGCCTGTCGAGGATCTGACCGGTGGACCAGTCGATTTCTTCGATGGAATCTCCCCACGGACCGTTGGCGCTTTTGCCTTTGAACGCGGGACTGGCGAACGGAGCTGAGGTACTGCCAGGCATGGGCTGAGCGAAGTACACGAAAAATGGCTCATCCTGATGCTCGTCCATAAATGACAGGACTTGCTCAGTGCATCGTTTGGTCAGTGTGTCGCGATCCACGGGCGCTTCAATGACGGCTTCACCTTCCATCAGCGGAAGTTCGGGCCACTGATTCCCGTTGAATCGTGCGCCAATTCGCTGACCCACTTCCCGGGTCATATCGTCACTGTAGGGAATTCCGAAGAATCGATCGAATCCCTGTCGAGTGGGCAGAAACTCGGGCTGGTCGCCCAAATGCCACTTGCCGAAAATTCCGGTCGCATAGTCGCCTTCGCTCAGCACCTCTGCAATCGTGATTTCGTCCGGATGAAGGCCGTAGGGCGACAGCGGTCGCAGCACCTGTCCGTCACGCGGATTCCAGTGCATCCCTGTCCGTTGCGAATAACATCCGGTCATCAGTGACGCTCGTGATGGGGTACACACGCCGGCCGTTACGTAAAAGTGAGTGAACCGGCAGCCCTCTCGTGCCATCCGATTGAGATGCGGAGTCCGATGCACTTTTGAACCAAACGGTTCGATGTCACCATATCCGAGGTTATCACAGAAGATGACGACGAAGTTGGGGCGGGGCTCAAAGGTGCTGCGT
>JBDOMX010000370.1:0-9785 GCA_039831615.1 Planctomycetaceae bacterium | reverse complement strand
GATTCCAGGCAATACGAGGTCATCAATGCCGGGGGAATCAGTTACGCCACCCATCGCATTTCACTGGTGATGAACGAATTGGTCCGTTACGAACCGGATCTGTTTATCATCTACACCGGTCACAACGAGTTTCTGGAACGATTGACGTACGCGTCCATGCTCGACACTCCTTCGGCCGTCAGTGGACTCGGCGGATTCCTGTCAGGCACACGGACGTTTTCCGTCATCAGTTCTCTCGTGCGACCGACCGCAGAAACCGTTTCCAACGACGACCAGCCGATCGATCAGGACAAACTGCTGGATGACAACAAAATTGGCCTGGACGATTATCATCGGGACGACAGGAATGAGCGCGAAGTGCTGGCACAGTATCGATCCAACCTGCTGCGAATGATTGATCTGGCGCGCAAAGCATCGGCAAAAGTGATGTTGGTAACACCGGCCTGCAACCTGCGGGACTGGCCGCCCTGGAAGAACGAACACCGCGCCGGACTGAGCAATCAGGAACTCGGCACCTGGAACGGACTGGTCAACTCGGCGGAACAAGCCTTCAGTCGTGACCTGTTCGATGAAGCCCTTACGGCCATTGACAAGGCGGCGACAATTGACGATCGGTATGCAGGACTGCATTTCCTGAGAGGTCAGATTCTGGATCGGCTCGGAGATCGTGAACAAGCCAAACAGGCATTTATTCGCGCGCGCGACGAGGATGTCTGCCCGCTGCGGACATCCTCGCGCATGCACACAATCCTCACTGATGTTGTAGCACAAACGAATGTCAGTCTCGTTCCATTCGACATGCTTGCAGAGGAACATTCTGAGCAGGGAATTCCCGGAGATAACCTGTTTCACGATCACGTGCACCCGAAAAGCGAGAGCAACCAAATCCTCGCCCGCGCAATTTACGACGAAATGGAACGAGCGGGTCTGGCACATGCGACGAGACCGCTGAATGATGAGACCATGCAAAACATCAGCGAAAGAATTGCCGGTCGTCGCGACAAGACCTCCGAAGCATTGGCCCTGGCCAATCTGTCAAACGTGCTGAAACTGGCCGGTAAGTTTGATGAATCACTGCGAGTTGCGATTCAGGCGGCGGCACTGGCTCCGGACGACGCGGAACTGCAATTCATGGTCGCGATTGCACATCGTGACGAAGGGCAAATGGAGCAGGCCGAACGTTGCTTCCGAACCGTTCTGTCCCTCAATCCCGAATCCCCCGAGACCCACAACAATCTCGGAATGCTGGCGGCTCAAAAGGGGAACGCGGATCAGGCAGAGGATCATTTTCGCCGCGCCATCGAAATTCGTGACGAATTCGCGGAAGCACACAATAACCTCGGCATCATTTTTGCGCAGCGTGGCGAGCTTGAAACTGCGGCCGTTGAGTTCAGGAAGGCGCTCAGCCACAAGAAGCACTACACGGATGCTCAGCGAAATCTTGAGCAGGTCGAAGCGTCTTTGGGAAAACCCAATTAGAGCAGTTTTCGAAAAATCGTGGCGGGATCTGGCTCGAGGGGGCAATGGATGGTGGCTCTGGCACTACCGCCGTGACCACGAATCAGCGTAATACGCTGCAGGCTCCGTACTTTCACCTGTGCTTTGCAGCAGACGGGCGCGTGCCATCCGGAATCGGCGCCGCGATCGGATTTCACCCCACCTTTCTGGTGCGAGGTTGTAAGTCCCGAAGAGGTGGATGATCAGCTGCGCCTGCCAATCGTGATCTGATTGCAGCGAGATCACGGAACCCAACCATCCTGCCTTGTTCCTCATCAAAGAGCTTGAGCGAGACACAGGACAGGCTCTGCCAAAGCGTGAGGCGGTGAACGTGTTGGAACTCGGAGTTCTGGTCAAAGCACTCCTGCAGGCGATAATTGGGGATCCGACTGTCGAGATGGTGAATGTGGTGAAACCCGATATTTGCGGTTAACCACTGGAGCCCCCTGGGAAGTTCGTAATAGGAGCTTCCCTCGATTCCGGCCAATTCAAATTCCCAGTGATCGTGGCGTTGCCAGTACGCCGTCTCAAAATTGTGTTGAACAAAAAACAACCACACTCCGGCGGAGGAGGCAAGAAACACGACCGGTGCATGAACCAAAAAGAACTGCCAGGGCCCCACCAGCCATACCGTGAACAGACCAACGGCAAACACCAGAGCATTGGTCCAGTAGACGCTGGCTCGCTCCCGCTTCCACGAATGTGGAATCCCATAGGTCAAACGTTGCATGACAGCAAAATGCAGCAGCGGAAGGATGCCAAACTGAATGACAGGATTACGCCAAAGCCGGTAAACGAATCGTTTGAGCCGCGTCAACTTCAGATATTCCTCCACCGTGATCGTGTGCACGTCTCCAAACCCGCGCCGATCCAAATCTCCTGCGGTGGCGTGATGCAGCGCATGGAATCTGCGCCAGCAGCCGTAAGGAGTCAGTACGAGGACACCCAGCGCGAATCCGATGACATCATTGAGCCTCTTAGACTTGAAGAAGGCCCCGTGGCCGCAATCGTGCTGCAGAATAAACAGCCGCACCATGAGTCCGGCGGTCGGCACCGACAGCAGCAACGTCAGCCAGTACGAATACTGCAGGCTGAACAACATCACCGTCCAGAGCACGCAAAACAACGTGATCGATGAGAACAATTGCCAGCCACTCTTCCAAATACTCGGTTCGCGGTATCGGGCGAGCTGGATTTTCCGCTCAACGGCCGCGTCGGGCGGCTGAGGAGACAGCTTCTGTACTTGACTCATCGACAAACCTTAGACTCTTCCTGGCCTGGGATCGCCCGCCCACCCCACCCCACCCGGAGCTCTGAAACGATCGATCGCACCCGGTGGCGGACTTCCCACGATCCTGGGCGAGTATGGCAGGTAATGCTGGACCAAACCAGAGTGAATGCGTGCTTCCTGTTTCTGCTGCCGGCCGCTGAGAATCGCCCGGGGGGCTTGACATCGCGGGCTTCAGGGTCGACCACTCCACGCGTCGCGCTCCGTGTTTTGCACGTTTCCAGGTCGTTGCGACATAAATCGGTCAAATCCCGCAGGACAGCAGTCCGTGTCGGCCTCCCGTGAGGCCCCTCATCACCAACAATTAAGGGGCTCCTGAGTCACACGATGGCCCCCGCGTACTGTCACCGACCACTTTTTTGTGGGACAACTTCCGCAGCGACAATCCGACGCTGCAGATTGACATGACTCGGGAGAACGACCGACAGTCCGTAGAACGCAGCGACCCGGCCAGCAGGTCGAACGTCTGATCCAGTGAGAAGCCCGTCGCGCATTTCTGCCAGCCGACCTGGCGACCGAACTAGTCCGTCCCTGCTGCCTGCTTGAGACCCGACAGATACGCCACGAGATCGGCAACCTGCGTCGATGTCATATCGCGGAGCAGAAGATCGGGCATCATGGACTGCTGTTGCTGAACGATTTCCTCAATTTCGTCGCTGGCGACAACAGTGAGTTTGCCCCTGGTATCTTTCAGGACGACCTGCCGATCGTCCTTCTTCACCACAAGCCCCGTGATGACCTTGCCTTCGGTGGTCTGCACCAAATAGACACTGAATTTCGGGTCGATCTCACGCGACGGGTAAAGGATCGTGTCCAGCAGCCGGCTCCGCTCTTTGTACTTCGTTCCCACCGTACTGAGATCCGGACCAACAGCAGTTCCCTGACCACCGATTTGGTGACAATTGCGGCACTGCACGCCGGCTGCTTTCAGGAATAATTCTTTTCCTCGTTCTTCGTCGCCGTTCAGTGACAGGATGGCGTCGGGGCTAATCACATTGCCCAGTCGTTTCGGGCGCAATTCTTCGGGAAGAAAGCGTTCGAAGAGGTCGCGAATATGGTCCGCCGAACTGTCGGTCGCCCTGCTGACGACCTGAGCACGGATTTCGGTGTCAAGAAGTTCGGAATCCGCCGTGCGCATCAGATTGATCGCGCCGGTGGTGGTCGCCAGCAGTTCGTCGATCCGTGCAGCACGGGCATCTGCGGACGTGAGGGAATTCAGCGATGCAACCACGTGCCGTTCCTCTCGTTTTGTTGCCGACGGTTTGAGTCCGGAAATCCATTCGTGAATCAGGTTGAGACCATCATGATCGACCAGGCTTGATCCCAGTCGCGGCATGCGTCCGGGGCCCAGTTTTGCCATGCGGTAGAACAGTACGCTGCGACCGGGATCACCCGGTGCAAGCATCCGGGCATCGGGAATATAAAATCCACCATGCCGTGGGCGCTGGTCAAAAATGCCTGTCTCGTCGTCTGTCAACGTTGCCAGCAGGCGAAATTCACCGTTGCCACCGCCCCATTTCCGATGGCAGTGAGAGCAGTTGGCGTGCAGATAGGAGCGCGCCCGACCTGCGACATCGCAGTCCGTATCCTGATAGTCGTCCAACGACGGCAGCTGGTCCGGGGGTTCGGGTAATCCGGCCGTGAACAGACCGAGTCCTGCAAACACGTCCAGCTGGTTCTTTCGCTCACCGACGTAATCAAATTCGTGGTTCAACTGCAGTGTGTTGATGCCAAGCACATATTTGGCCGCCATATTGTGACACACCGTGCATTCGGCCCGTCCCGGAAAATGCCATGTCTGATGGCGTCGACCGCCTGCCGCGGTCGGATCCTGAACCGACAGCACGACGTCTTTCCCGAACGGTTCTTCCAGAAGGAAAGCGTCGGTCTGCAGATCGTTCCAGATGTAGGTGTAGCCGCGCCATAACTGATCGCCGACAGTCTCGCTGCCGACGAGTTTTTCATAGTGCAGCAGACGCGTTTCGAGGCGGCGACGACTGGCCGGGTTACCTGGCTGCAGCTCCATCGAGATTGTCTCAAAGGCGACAGTCCCGTCGGGAAACTTCCAGCCATGCGGAGCACCGGGAGCAGGTTGAGGGTACGTGATTCCGTCAAATTCGATTTTTGATTCGCCGGGCAGCGCCAGAAATCGCTGTTTGGCTGCACCATCCGTCCACTGCGCTGCAGCAACGTCGTACGGAATCACGCCTGCTGACACGACGTGCCCGCGGGTGGACTCGAACAGTCCGGTGTCACTCAGCCGACGCGGAAAGCTGCCTGTCTGGTCCGGAGCAGGATTCACTTCCAGTCGGTTAATCAGACCGCTCATGTGGTCGACGAGTAACAGCTCGCCCGCATCATCCTCGCCGAATCCGACCAGCCGCAGCGCCGAATCGACCAGCTCACGATGTTCGGTCACCCTTCCGGTGTCGCGGTCATGTCGAAACATCCAGATCTTGCCCGTATCATAGTCACCATAGATGTAGGCGCCCGTCAGTTCCGGCAGCATTGTTCCTCGGTAGACGTACCCACCGGTAATCGACCGAAATTCCGCATGATTGTGCTCAACCACGGGAGGGATGAAGGGCGATGGTCCGCGTTGCCGTTCGGGCCGAAAGGGATGTCCACCCTCCATCACACTCCAGCCGTAGTTACCGCCCCGTTCGATCAGGAAGACCTGCTCCCATAAATCCTGGCCGACATTACCGGTCCACAGCTCGCCGGTGTTCCGATCGAACGTAAACTTCCACGGTTGTCGGAGGCCGTAGGCCCAGATTTCCGGCCGAGCATTGTGTGTTTCGACGAACGGATTATCGGCAGGAATGGAATATGGTTGAGCGCCGTTGACGTGATCGACGTCGATCCGTAACAACGCTGCGGAAACGTTGGAGAGATCCTGTCCGGTTTGCAGTTGATCGGCGATCCCACTCGAGTCGCCCGTGCCGATGTACAGATATCCATCAGGTCCAAATTTGATGCATCCACCGTTGTGACCACCAGACCTCCATTCAAAGATGACCGTTTCCGACGCCGGGTCGATGGTCGGTGGGTCACGGTCCATCACCCTGAAGCGAGACACTCGCGTTCCCAGCGGATCGTCCTCGGCCATCAGGATCGTGACAAATACATAGCCGTTCGCATCAAAGTCCGGATGAATCGCCAGTCCGTAGAACGTCTTGCCCTGAATCTCCAGCGCCACGTCGGCCGAATCTGCGGCCGGATCATTTTCGAACGACACGATCCGACCGGCCTGTTCGGCAATAAATAACCGATTCGTCCCCGGACCGGACGTCATCGCCAGTGGTTCGGTCAATTTGAGTCGTGGAAAAGCGTTGACCGTACGATACGGTGCAGGTGGATCCGGGGTTCCCGTCACGCGCGAAGTCGTCCATGGCACGCGTTGCTCCGTGCTAAATGGTGCAGGGTTGCGGGCGAGCACAGATCGACACACGAGGAGTGCGACAAATGCCACAAACAGACTCAGTTCACGCCTTCGAATGATCATGCAGTCCCCTCCCGAAGATGTTTTTTCAACCCGATACCCCAGGGCATTCCCGGCAGGTTTCGTTATCCGGTGACAGACGGAGTCAATCGCCCCACGCTGTTTCAGCAATCTCGATGATTTCTTCATATCGTGCGCGAGCTTCTGAATAGATCGACAGAACCGCCTGCCGCGCATCCTCGTCAGGAAAGTGGTCTGTGTGTGATGTCGCGATCGCCGACAGCCTGTCGATCCAGCGGAGCATATAGCGCGCGTCGTCTGCCGATGCCGCCGGCTTCTCATCAACTGCAAGATAGATTGGACTCGAGTGCGCCTGGCGGAGCAGTCCGTGGGGTGTCCGGTAGAGGGCACGCGAAGCGACCCAGCCACTTCGATGTGGTGACAACTCGAGTGTCAGTGTCGCTTCGGCAGACGGATCGGCCGACTGTCGAAGCAGGTTTCGAGACGCCACGACACGTCCATCGTGAATGATCTCCAATGATTCCAGTTGCTGGCTGGACCGCACCGCCGTCTCGATGGAAACGGTCGCGGATTGATTCGTCTTGACCGCAATCGTATCGCCCACGGTCTGGTCATTTGCTGTGATCGTCAGCATGGGCCCACTGGTGGCAAAGGTGCGTCCGGCGCGGATTGCCGCCCACATCCTGTCGGCGGTCAGCGGTCCATTGATTTGGGCGTAAACACGATTGTAGCCGGTTGGCACACGCATCACGCCGATCGCCGATCCGCCGGAGACACCCAGTCTGAATCCGCAATTCAGGAACCGGTAATAAAGTGAATTGGTGCGATGAAACAGTCCATCACCCACAGCCGCATTCGATTCGCCGGTTGCCAGCGGTCCGATCATGCCCCAGCCTCCGGCAACGGTATTCCCACGGTTATAATGATTGTGGCAGACCTGAATCGTATCCAGCATCCCCAGTGCGGCGCTCACCACGGTCTCAGCCCAGGATGGCTTGTCACTGTCAAACACGGCCTGCGGCGAATGTTGTCTGGCAACGCGACACAGTTCTGTGTCGGTTGGAAAGTGTTCACCATTTCGATCGGCTGTGACAGGATGACTCAAATTGTAAAGGAACGTTGCTCCAACTGTCGCACCCGGAGCTGCCTTGCCGGCAATCCGTTCGATCTCCAGGTTGTTACGCGTAATGACGTGGCGGTCATCAACAACGATCGGCTGACGAAACGTCGCATCCGGCCATGCCGCCTGCCAGGTCTCACCCTGTCCGCGCAGCCAGTAGGTGAATGCAGGAATCAGATGAACGTCGTCCGCCAATGAAAGCTGTTTCAGAATTCGAGGTTCATCGAACCCCAGATGCACGTGAAGATCGGCCGAGTACCATCCTGTCGACGGCATATCGATCCATCGCCGGATTTCAATCGTCCTGGTGATGGTCGCCCCCTCCGGAACGTCGACTTCGACATCCTGAGGCAGAAATTCCTTCCCTTTCTCAACATGCACAACCATGGAACCACCGGGCACGACCATCGTAAATGAACCATCGCAACTGAAGCTGCTGTCTCTACCGTACGGAGTGGCTGTTTCCGGGGCGACCGGCTTGTACAACCGGTCGCCACGCACATCCACCCATGCACGGGCGGGCGTGAGTTGCCCCTGCTCGTCGACGATACGGACCTCGACACGACCTTCCGCAGCAATGGCTGCCGACGAAATAACCTGAGCCGTGAACGCCAGCGTTGTCAGGACAGCGCGAATCGGAAGGTCGTTTGGCATGATGTCTCAGCCTGTATTCCGGATGCGTAGAAACCAGGGCGATGATCTTCCTTGTGACCACACTCTGTTGACGCGCAGAAGATCGGTGGCCTCGATTCCGTCCTGAAATCAGCAGGAGGCGCGTCCACGATCAGCGTAGTTTTGAGGATTGCGTTTGGCGCCGCATGCAACAACAGAGACGGTGACCATGATGTTAACGCGGCGAACCATCCGGTACACCTTAGCCAGTCTGATCTTTTGCCGACTTTGACAACTGTCGAACACGGCAACTCAGCGGCCACGTCGAAATCCTCCGGGACGTTGAGGACCCGAACGGTGAAACAGACGGGACATACCGTGCCTGGGATCTCACAATCGATCGCCGGGTTGATGCTCAAAACAGGCTCTGCCCGGTGCGTTCGAACTCCCTGATGACTCGCCATTCAATCCCGGTCAGCGAAACGGACGGTGACTCGGTGGGCACGCGCACGCGGCTGGGAGACAGCGGCATCAGGTCACAACAGCCCGGATCTGCACTTCGACAGTAATGCAACACGGCAGCACGCAAAGCCTCAGTGCGCGCCTGCGGAGAGAAGTTGTCGCGTCATTCTCGAAAAGCATTCAGAAGTTGTGCCGTCAACAATCACCGTGGTACCGGCGGGACGGTTTCGTCGGGGCCCTGCCCTGCCGGAATGTCATCGCGTGGAATCTCCATCACATAGTGCGCTACAAGTGAGTGGCGTTCGTAGGAGAGCACGTAGACGTGCACAAGATCAGGGTTTTGCTCGTCTCGATGGAGGACTGGCCCGTCGATCGCCGTGCTGTGGTGGTCGATCCAGCGATCGTGTTCGTCCAGAATAAAACTGTAGTACGGACTACATCGCGGCGGCGCGTTTTGTAATTCCCGATACTTCTGATGGAAGGGCGGCACGGAGATGCCCATCGGCATATAGAATCCCTCCGAATACCGGGACGTTGGCAACACAGGCAGTTCGTTCAGATCCAGTCCACCAACAATGATGCGTGTCAATGAGTCGTCGTCATCGGCTCTCTGGACGCGATGCCGACACAGGGATCGGCGTTCGGGACGGTCTGGTGAATCGGGCCGATACACGATCTCGATTTCGTGCAGCAGGCGACACGGCCGGATCGGACTCCTCACACGCCGCACGTTGGCACCCCGCAGACAGGAAATGCGCCAGTATTCGTTCTGCCACGGAAAGTCCCAGTCGTAGATGCCGGGTTTGCGAAACGTTGCGAACGTCGCATTGCGGCGACGTATGATATCGCCCCACGTTCGGGCGTGTGGCATGCAGGTTGTCTTTTTCTTCCCGATCTGCTCGCCATCGTACAGAATTGATTCACACGGTTCGAAGTGAATATTGACTCGGTCAGTCGAACACACCGTCCGCAGTTTGCCAGGATTGATTTTTGTGCCGGCCGGATCGAGCCAGTGTTCCATGCGGTACCACATGCAGTCGTCGCGCCAGTAGGACAGGTCCGTGTTGCCTTCCCAGATCCGTTGGTATTGCCCCAGCGGGAATGTGAACCAACCGTGGTAGTACATTTTTTTTCGCCGCATTCGTCAACCGACAGCATCACTTCCCACAATCCGGCGTTCAGGCAGTTCTTTGCCAAAGAAGCTCCGGTCAGTCTGCAGCGTTCAAAACCGTCGCCGCCGGTGACTTCCACGTGCGGACCGGGGACGTCGAAGTGAACCTGCTGCCGATTCCATTCGCGGTCGACCAGCGTGATGCGTTCCAGCCCTTTGTCTCCGCGAACAT
>JBDOMX010000611.1:0-9788 GCA_039831615.1 Planctomycetaceae bacterium | reverse complement strand
TTCAAACAACAATACGGTTTTCCACCTCATCTTCGTGGAGCCCGTTCACAATTTGAGCCGCTATTCTTCAACTCAAACTGATTAACGGACAGACACGAGCTACAGCTGCAGCAGTCCGGCAGAGATCATGGCACTGCGGATTGCATTCACGTCCTCCGTGTTGCACGGCGGTGACGGCGAACGCGGGACGCCTGCGTCGAATCCCAACAGAGTCAATGCAGCCTTCAGTCCCGCAGCACGCCGCGACAGGACCTGCCAGTCCGTTTCGAGGAGTCTGTCCTGAATCGCTCTGGCTTCAGTGATGTGTCCGTCCAGAGTTCGTTGCAGGACCTCCACACAATGCTCGGGAGCAACATTGCCCATCATCAGGCAAGCGCCGTTTGCGCCAATGACGGCACCTGCCAGCAGCAGACAGCCATTGGCGGTCCAGAACTGCTTGTCCGGGGGAACGAACGTGCGAACACGTGCTTCGAACCGCAAATCTGCCGAACAAATATATCCGTCCGCGTTTTTCATGTTTGTAACGTTGCCGATCAGTTCGGCGGATGCGGTGCCGGGCACCGCGCTGCTAAGAAACATTCCGGGAGCAGGCTGATTGATGATCAACACCGGGACCGGACAGTCATCGACGACCTGGTGCAGATAGTCATCCACGTTTTCGATCAGTCGTGGAATGCGCAGTCGTATCCGGTCGGCACCGGCGTCAGCCATCGATTCGGCAAGACGCAGCGAATCACGCACAGAAGGACTATCGATTCCGGCAATGACCAAACGGTCACCGCCACAAACGTGTTTGACCGAGCGGATAATTTGCAGCCGCTCTGCTTCGGAAAGGAATGATTCTTCCCCGTTTTCTGAGTTCAGTACAAACCCGGTGAGCGGTGTTCCCAGCCAACGGTCGACGTTTGACTCCAGAGCATCAAAGTCAATGCTGTCGTCAGTACGAAACGGTGTTGGCGTCGGCGCAACGACAGGGCGGGTCGGATACTGGTACATGTTTAGGAAATACGATTGATGGCCGCGGCGATTTCCACTTCGATGGCCGACAGTGGATTCAGTGGCTGCATTGGTTCCGAGACGGCAGTGACCGCGTTTGTTTGTGGGTTCCAGTTGACCGCACCGTAACGGGCTGGCGCTGGGTTGTCAGACAGGATATGGGCCCCGACATCCCCTTTGTTGTAGTGCCAGAATTCGAAGGGGAAATGCATAAATCCACGAGACTCCATGATGTCTGTGATTTCGAGTCGCGCGGCTAATTCGGATTTGGTAATAAACGGCGAACGCATTGGTGTCCGTTCACTCATTTCCAGATATGGTCCGCCGCGCCAGACTTCCTTGCCGTCGTCTCTGTCAAACACGGAGATGTCGATGGCAGAGCCAGACATGTGAGTCCCCGTTTTGGGGATATTGGCGATTAACACCATGGCGCGGCGAAACACGAATTCGACAGGCGGAATCTTACCGCCGCACTCCCAGATACACTTCTGCAGAATAGCATCGAAGACTTCGGGTTTGCGTCCCAGTGCGGTCTGCATTTCCAGTGTCCGAAACCCTTCCTCGATCTTCAGGATCCAGCCGCGCCGGTTCATGTCATGACCAACGGCAATGATGTCGTCGAGCAGCGACTCACGGACGTAAAAAACTCTGTCAAGGTTGCCGGCGATTTGTGAAGTAGAGAACAGCACCTCCACATCCGATGCACCAACGGCGTCGGGGATGGACGCGAATTGTTCGTTGCACTCGCTGACCGGGAATTCAAGCAGTTGCTGCACCAGCGCGTAGCCAGCCTCCATTTGTTCGGACCAGTACCTGCGACGAGCTTCCTCATCGGCTGATGGTGGAGTCATAGGCTTCAATCCGGCGAATGATGAAATTCGAATCAGCGATCAGGGAATGACAAGATCAACAAGTTGGTCGCAGGAATCGCGTTAGTCTTTCACAACGTGCCTGGTAGAAGTAACCTATGATGATGCAAACTGCTACTCAAAAAAGAACCGCGTGCCCTCGTGACTGTCCAGATGCCTGCGGACTGATCGTGACAATTGAAAACGGGCAGGTAGTGAGATTGCAGGGAGACCCGGACCATCCCATCACTCAGGGCTTCATTTGCGGCCGGACCGCTCGATATACCGAGCGACAGAATTCTCCCGAACGTCTGTCAAAACCTCTGTTGCGTCGTGCAAAGGGAACAGACTTTGAGGAGATTTCCGGGGACGAAGCGCTGGACCTGATTGCCGAAAGAATGCTGCGATATCGACAGGAATCCGGAGGGGCGTCAATCCTTCAATATCGCTGCGGTGGTTCTCTGGGAATCATGAAACACGTCGGTGACTATTTCTTTGAAAAATTCGGTCCGGTAACGGTCAAGAGTGGCGACGTCTGTGCCGGAGCGGGTGCGGCCGCCCAACTCACAGACTTTGGGGTATGTGACAGCAGCGATGTCTTTGATTTTCACAATTCCAGGACCATTGTTCTGTGGGGAAAGAATGTCTTTGTCAGCAGCATTCATTTGATTCCGGAGCTGAAGAAAGCTCGATCGAATGGCGCAAAGATCGTTCTCATCGATCCGGTTCACCACCAGACCACTTCGATCGCTGATATCTACATTCAATCGCGGCCTGGAACCGACGCGGCGATCGCGATGGGTATTGCACGCTGGCTTTTTGAACACAATGCTGTGGACACGACTGCGGCAGACTATTGCGATCATCTGGAACAGTTTCGCTCGCTGGCGTATTCGAAGTCGGTCGAGCAGTGGGCCGGTATCGCTGACATTACTCCAGGCCAGCTGCAGGAGCTCGCAGAAGCATATTCCAATGGCCCCACCTGCAGTATGATTGGATGGGGATTACAGCGACGTCGGCATGGCGCGGCCACCATTCGAACGATTGATGCGCTGGCGGCTGTTTCCGGAAACATTGGTATCGCCGGAGGGGGAGCCTCATTTTATTTTGTACGCCGGGACTCCTTCGACTTCAGTTTCGCCGATCCCGCTGCTGCCCCCCGCAGGATCTCTGAACCGTTGCTCGGTCAGGCAATCCTTGAGGCCGGAAATCCTCCGATTCGCATGGCCTGGATTTGGGGAGCAAACCCCGTGGCTATGCTGCCGGATTCAGAAACCGTGGCGGCAGCATTGCGGACCCGAGAGTTCACTGTCGTCGTCGATCCGTTTATGACCGACACCGCCAAATGTGCTGATTTGGTATTGCCCACGACAACGTTTCTGGAGGAAGACGATCTGGTCGGTTCCTATGGCCATCACTATCTGGCCGAAGTCAATTCGGTTGTTGATCCACCTGACGGTGTACTCAGTGATCACGACATCTTCCGGGAACTTTCGCGACGACTTGGCATCGCGGACAACTTTGATGTGGATGCCGGCGAGTGGAAGAAACGACTACTCCGAAAACTGGAGCGAGCGGGGATCACGCTGGACAGTTTCCGAAAGGGTTACGTCAGGAATCCATTCACAAGCGACGTCCTGTTTGCCGATCGAACGTTCAATACGTCGACTGGCCGAATCAACCTGATACACGAATTGCACCCGGACTTGACGACGAAAACGGCGGGAGCGCAGCTCCACGTGACAGCGCTGTCGACGGGGAAGTCCCAGGCATCGCAATGGCCTTCGAAAACCCAGACGGGTCCGGCCGATGCTGTGGTCAATCCGGAGTCTGTCCCGGGATACCTGGACGGCGACGAAGTGACGCTGTCCACTGACCGTGGCTCACTGCATGTTCGACTGCATTTCGACCAACGTCAGAGGACGGACGTCATTCTGATGGAAAAGGGTGGGTGGCACTCGTCGGGCCGCAGCGCCAACGCATTGATTCACGCTGAAGTGACGGACGACGGGGAATGCGCGGTTTACTATGACACGCCCGCAACGATTTCATAGCGATTCGTACCAATCAAACACGGGACCAGTTTGTCGCTTCCACCGTGCGCTCGGACAATCCTGGCGCCGAATTATCACGAACGTGTCTGCATGTGAGCAGACCTGCGAACCGTACGAGATGAGTGAAATGAACGCCGTCCTTAATGACGAGTCTTCTGTCTGCCACACTTGAATTCAGGTTACATGCGGTCCGGTGTGATCGCGGATGTTGGAGCAGTGGGTCAGGGAGCGGCATTGAGTCGCTGAACTGAAACGCTGATCCGGCAAGACTGGAAGGATTGTTGCACTGCTGTCCGTGAGTCGGAGTCGTGGGGACAGGAAAACACAACTGGTTTCTGCGAGGTCGAGCGTAAATGCGAATCTGGAGAATTCCGTGTGGTCATGAATAGGCTTTTAACCATCTCGGCCGCCCTGGTGGTCTGTTCGCTTCAGATCCTGACTGCCACGGAAGTGGATTTCAGCCGGGACATTCGGCCGATTCTGTCTGATAACTGCTACCGTTGTCATGGGCCGGATGCCGGAAACCGCAAGGCTGAGTTGCGGCTTGATGTGCGCGACGGTGCTGTTCGAGCCGGCGTGATCAGGCCCGGTGATCCAACAGGCAGCGAGTTACTGAAGCGTATATCGTCGCCGGACCCGGACATCGTCATGCCGCCGCCGGTCACTGAGAAGACCATCACCAAACGCGAAGTAAGGCTGCTGCAGAAGTGGATTTCTCAGGGCGCGCGATATTCGGAGCATTGGGCTTTTGTACCTCCGAGGCGGCCGTTGGTTCCTGTTGTTCGGAACCGCAGTCTTGTGCGCAATCCTATCGACAGGTTTGTGGTGTCCAGGCTGGAAGATAAGGACATTGAGTCGAGTCAGCCTGCTGGCAGAGTCACGTTGATTCGTCGGTTGTCTCTCGACATGCTCGGTCTGCCGCCGTCACCAGACGATGTCGACCGTTTCGTTGCCGACAGACATGACGATGCATATGAGCAACTTGTGGAGCAACTCTTTGATTCGCCGCATTTCGGCGAACGCTGGGGACGGTGGTGGCTGGACGCAGCTCGGTATGCTGATTCCGATGGCTACGAAAAGGACAAGCCCCGGAGTGTTTGGTTCTATCGGGATTGGGTGATCGACGCCATGAACCAGGACTTGCCGTACGACGACTTCGTCATCCGACAGATTGCGGGAGACCTTCTGCGTGGCGCCGGGCAAAATGAACTGGTTGGCACGGGTTTTCTGCGGAATTCAATGGTCAACGAAGAAGGCGGTGCTGACCCGGAACAATTTCGTGTTGAAGCCATGTTTGACCGTATGGACGCCATCGGGAAATCGATTCTTGGAGTGACAACCCAGTGTGCTCAATGCCACACGCACAAATACGATCCACTTAGTCACCGCGAGTACTATCAAATGTTTGCGGCGTTGAACGATTTTCATGACGCTATGGCCACGGTATTCACGCCTGGGCAGGAAGAACGACGACAGCGGGTTCTGAACGGAATCTCTGAGCTTGAACAGGGAATTAAGAACCGGATTCCCGACTGGAAGGTGCAGATGGCGAGGTGGAATGGTGCTGAGACGGCCAAACTGGTGGACTGGAAAACACTCGTTCCCACAGATCGACCGTACGAAGGACAGAAATTTCGATTACTTGCTGACGGTTCGATTCTCAGCGAAAGTTATGCCCCGACGAAGGCGAACAACACGTTCAGTCTGCAGACCACAGCGAAAAAAATCACAGGAATTCGGTTGGATGCTTTAATGCATCCGCAGTTGCCACGGGGTGGTCCCGGCAGGTCAGTCCGCGGCACCGGTGCCTTGTCATCGATTGAAGTCTCGATTGCTCCGGTTGGGGTACCTGACCGGAAACACCAGATCAAGCTTGCGCGTGCGTGGGCAGATGTCAACCCGCCGCGATCGGAGCTGCCACCATTTTGCCGCTCCAGAAATCCCCAGGAGGACGATCGAGTTACCGGACCTGTCCAGTATGCGATCGACGGTGACAACAAAACTGCCTGGTCGACTGACAACGGTCCCGGACGCCGCAATCACGACCGCCACGCGGTGTTCTTTCCGGAAACGCCGATTCGTCAGGATGGCGAAGTGATTCTGTCCTTTACACTGCGGCAGCTGCATGGCGGATGGAATTCGGACGACAATCAAAACTATCTGCTTGGTCGATATCGCTTTTCGGTCACCGACAGCGACCGAGTCGCGGAATCCAGATTACCGTCTGCCGTTGAAGCTGCATTGCGAATCGATGAAGCTGATCGAACAGCCGAGCAGAATCAGCAGCTGTTCAGTGCCTGGCGAGTCACCGTCGCCGAGTTGTCCGACGTCAACGCAAAGATCGAAGAACTGTGGCAGTCATTTCCTGAAACAGATTCCCAGCTGGTGGTGCACGGTCGGTCGACGCCTCGACCAACTTACGTTCTCAGGCGAGGAGATTTTCTGGACCCGGGGGAGCAGGTGACACCCGCTGCGCCCGCATTCCTGAACACTTTTCCGGAATCTGGCGAACCTGCCCGGCTGCGATTCGCTCGGTGGCTGGTCGCACGCGACAGCCCGACGACCGCACGGGTGATCGTCAATCGGATCTGGCAGGCATATTTCGGTCGTGGCATCGTAAACACGCCGGAGGATTTCGGATTTCAGTCTGCGCCACCGACGCATCCGCAGCTGATCGACTGGCTGGCGGTCGAACTTATGGAAAACAACTGGAGTCTGAGACACATTCATCGCCTGATTGTGAACTCTGCCACGTATCAACAGTCGTCCGCAGGATCACCTCAGGTGCTGGCGACCGATCATTCCAATACTTTGCTGTCTCGCGGTTCGCGCCATCGCGTTGATGCGGAGATGGTGCGCGACATAGCGCTCTGTGCCAGCGGGTTGCTCAACAGAGACCTTGGTGGGCCCAGTGTCTATCCGCCGGCACCTGACTTCCTGTTCCTGCCCCCCGCCAGCTACGGCCCCAAGCAATGGAATCTTTCCACTGCGGGCCAGCAATATCGACGAAGTGTGTATGTTCACGGGTATCGCAGTGTTCCATATCCGGCGCTTCAGGTCTTTGATGCTCCACAAGGGGATACTGCCTGCGTTCGACGACAGCGCAGCAACACTCCACTGCAGGCTTTGGTAATGCTGAATGAACCCCAGTTCGTCGAATGCGCTCGGGCCATGGCGTCTCGGGTTCTGGACGAAAGCGACCAGTCGGACATTGAACGCCTTCAATACGCCTACCGGTTGTGCGTAAGTCGAAGGGCAACGCCGGGAGAATTGACGATCCTGAAAAAACTTCTCGACCAGCAACGTGAACGAATCGCATCCGGCGAGATCGATGTCAGCAAACTCACCGGGACGACTCCGAGTGTGGATCCGCCACGGAATCGCCGGTCGATTACCGAGATGGCACCCTGGATTGTCGTGTGCCGCGCGATTCTGAATCTCGATGAAACAATTACTAATCAATAGCACTCTGCGAATGGCTGCGTGAAAGCACCAGCAGCCGACGTGCAGAGATTCCACTCTACGACGATGGTGACCATGAGTTTCAAACTGAGCGACGCCGCGGATGCGGGGCGAACGGTGATGGTGGCGCGGCGCCGCTGGTTCCTGCAGCAGTGCGGATTGAGGGTGGGGCAGTTGGCATTGGCGGGATTGCTGGCGGAGTCAGCCGGTGCTGCTGAGACCGGCGGCGATCCGCTTGCGGCGAAAACTCCACATTATCCTGCCAAAGCCAGGAACATTATCCTGCTGTTTATGGGTGGCGGTCCCAGTCAGCTGGAGACGTTCGACTACAAGCCGGCACTGAAGCGGCTGGATGGCACCCTGCCGCCAGTGGAACTGCTGGATGGCTATCGGGCTGCCTTCATCAACCCAAAGTCCAAACTGCTTGGTCCAAAGTATGGGTTCGCCCGTCACGGTGAGTGCGGTGCTGAACTCTCAGAACTGCTGCCGCACACGGCGAGCGTGGCCGACGATCTGGCTGTCATTCGTTCGATGAAGACGGACGCGTTCAATCATGCGCCGGCCCAGGTGTTGATGAGTACAGGTTCGCCACAATTTGGTCGTCCGAGCATGGGATCCTGGGTGACGTACGGACTGGGCAGCGAATCTCGTGACCTGCCTGCATACATTGTATTCAACAGTGGGAAAAAAGGACCGAGCGGAGGAACCGGGAACTGGAGCTCGGGGTTTCTGCCCACGGTTCATTCAGGAGTGGAATTCCGCAGCCATGGTGATCCGGTGCTGTACCTGTCGAACCCCGATGGCATCGATCGCACAATGCAGCGTCAGACCCTGGATGCGATCAACCAGATCAATCGTGGTCGTCTGGATGCTCTCGGCGACTCTGAAATTGCCACCAGAATTAATTCGTATGAGATGGCGTTCCGGATGCAGTCAAGCGCCCCGTCAGTGATGGATTTGGTAAATGAGCCGAAACACATTCTGGAAATGTATGGTGCGAATCCCGGTGAGTCGTCATTCGCCAACAACTGTCTGCTGGCACGACGCCTCGTCCAAAAGGGCGTACGATTTGTGCAGTTGTTCCATGAATCGTGGGATCAACATGGCAATCTGAAACACGACATCGCGAAGAATTGTCACGACACGGATCAGGCCTGTGCAGCTTTGCTCAAAGATCTGAAACAGCAGGGCATGCTGGAGGATACGCTGGTCATCTGGGGTGGTGAATTCGGGCGGACACCGATGGTTCAGGGCGGTAACGACGGTCGTGATCACCACCCTAATTCATTTTCAATGTGGCTCGCGGGCGGAGGGATCAAAGGGGGAATCACGTATGGATCCACCGACGAACTGGGTTTCAACGTCGCAGAGAATCCCGTACATGTCCACGATCTGCACGCCACAATCCTGCATCTGCTGGGCTTCAACCACAAACAGTTAACTCATCGCTTCCAGGGACGGGACTACCGTCTAACAGACGTGCATGGCGAAATCGTTCGCGACATTCTTGCATGAAGCGGTTGTGACATGTTCGAAATGTATTGTGGTTGAACGCCATTCTGCTGTGTGGCTGGTCCCGATCGATGTCTTTTGAATCATGAGTCCATCAAATGCACAGGTTCCGCGGGTGTGTTGCGATCGTAGCAGTTGCTCTGGCTGCACTTTCGATCATCTGGAGTTTCAAATCGACAATCAATCGCACGTCGGCTGAAGCGGACGTGCCGAAACACCCGAAACGGAGCACGGTCACAGATACAAAAAAGCGAGTGACCATCGTCGGTGCGGGCATATCGGGGCTGTGCGCAGCGTTGGAACTTGGCCGTGCGGGAATTGACGTCACTGTCTTCGACATGTCATCCGTGTTTGGCGGCCACGCTGTCATGTCGCAGGGGGGTGTTTGTGTCGTGGATACTCCCGTGCACGAACAGGCCGGGTTGCACGATTCCCCGGACCTCGCCTATCGGGACTTCGTGACCTGGGGTGAGGACGCGGATGTCGAGTGGGTTCGGTACTACGTTGATCATTCACGCCAGGACATCTACGACTGGCTGATCAAGCTGGGGATTCGCTTTGAGGGCGTGCTGACAGCACCTGGGAATTCCGTGGACCGTTTCCACCAACCGGTTGGTCGCGGCATCGGTCTGGTCACACCAATTTATCGCGAGTGCCTGAAACACAGCAATATTCACTTTGTGTGGAATCATCAGGCCACGAAATTGTTGATTGAGGACGATCGCATTGTGGGGCTCGAATTGCGCCAAATCCGTGACGGCACCACGAAATCTGTCCGCTCCGACCACGTCATTCTGGCAACCGGCGGATTTCAGAGTAATCTCGACATGGTTCGTGAATTCTGGCCGCCGGATGTGACGTTTCCCGGGCGAATTCTCGCTGGGTCCGGACGCAATTCCGTCGGTCTCGGACACGT
>JBDOMX010000353.1:0-9789 GCA_039831615.1 Planctomycetaceae bacterium | reverse complement strand
CGACCCGCAGTGGAAACAGCCTGTTCCGTTGATTTCCGTTGGCGTCCGGCACCACAAGTCTTTCCAGGGACAGCTTCTGCGGATCCTGAGTGTCCGCGAACGGAGTCTCAGCGATCGTTTTGCCTGCATATTTCGTCAGCATCGGTTTCGGGTCAAAGCTTTCGACCTGGCTGACTCCTCCGTTCATGAATAACCAAATGACACTTTTTGCTTTGGGAGTGAAATGCGGCTTTCCATCGGGTGGAGACCAGTCACCGTGTTGCGCGTATCCATCCTGGTGCAACATGGCGCTCAGCGCAAGACTGGTAAATCCCATGCCAAGATCCGCAAGACAATGCCGACGACTGTTCATTGTATTCCTCGTTTCATTTCGGTCCAAAATGCGGCGGCATAATCTTCGCGACGAAAGACACGGCTTTCAGTTCACCATCGCAAAATGCCTTTACGTTCAGGCTCTTATCTCAGTGTGACAAAATCATTGTGGTTGATCAGGGCCCAGATGAAGTTCGACCGTGCAGCCTGTACTGATCCGTCGCCAGGTTCCAGCCAATCTTCGATCGCTTCTGCACTGAACTGCATTTCGACGTCGCTTGGATTGATCCCCACGATCACGCGAAACGCTGTTCGAATAAATGTCGCATTGTCTGCATGATTAACTGACAGCTGCGTTGCGATCCGCTCTGACGCATCCAGTACGAGTTGGCTGTTGGTCAGCGCGAGAGCCTGCTGGGGCACGATGCTTTGCTCACGCCGATAACAATCCTTGACCAGTGCTTCGTCAAACATCGTCAGGAATAGATTTCGTTCGTTGTTCGAGTGGAAAAAATACAGACTGCGTCGTGTCGAGTCTGCCTGCTGACTTTGAGACACCGGGGGGCCACCCATTGTCGGGTCCAGAGTTCCTGCCAACTTCAGCAGGGAATCGCGGATGACCTGCGACTCAAGTCGAATCGGGACTCGCCGCCACAGCCAGTGATTCTCGGGGTCCTTTGCAGCTTGATGTTTACCATTGCTCATTGTTGAACTCATTCGATAAGCCGCCGAGTTCACGATCAGTCGGTGCAAATGCTTCATGCTCCAGCCGTTGTCCATGAGTTCGACTGCCAGCCAGTCCAGAAGTTCGGGATGCGTGGGGGGGATGCCATTTCGACCAAAATCGAAAAGAGTTGGCACCAGCGGCTGCCCCATATGGCGTGTCCAGATGTGATTGGCCGCGACACGAGCCGTCAGAGGATTGCGACGATCCGTGATCCACTTTGCCAAAGCCGTTCTTCTGCCAGTACTTTTTGATAAGAACTCGACCTGCGGATCATCCGTTCTCGATTCATAAAACCTGGTCGGCGTCCATAACGCGCCGACAAGTGGTGTGAATTGCTCAGTCGGTTTAATGTCTGCCGCCGAGTCAGCGGCCGCTTTGTTCAGCGCCTCTTCGGCAGTTCGCAGTGACTGTGTGGCTGGTTCTTTCTTATCAGCTGCCGCCTGAGCCAGCGCCCGTTCCGCGACAACAACGGCATGCTGAGCCTGCGATTCTCGCGCATTCCTTTCGGCGCGGATGGCAGCCTCTTTCTCCTCCTCATGCATTTTTTTGGTCGCGTTCCACGCGGCTGCCTGGGCGTCGGCGCGTTGCCTGATACTTCGGTAATCTGCCTGGGCAACAGCAACAGCCGTTTCCGCCACACGCAAATCCAGTTGCGAGTCCGCAGCAGATGCCGGTGCGATGGGTGACGATCGATTGCTGTCTGATTGGCTCCCGTCGTGCGTTGCCTCAGCCAGTTTGGTACGAGCTCGGCTCAGGTCAGACTCTGCCGATTTCAGTTGTGTTGCTGCCGCTGTCAGGTACGCTGCAAAGACCCAGGGACGTCTTTCAGGCTGCCACGCCTCGTGCGGAAGTGAGACCGGGTCGACCTTCAGTTCTTCGAATGCCAGGACGGCAGGCACACCCGGCGAAATGGCCTCTGACTTGTCCGGAGTTCTTTCATCGCCGCGGATATAAAGCCAGGTCGGTGTGTCCGGCATCCCGTCAAAGACGCGAGGAATTCCGTCCTTCGTCAGGTCTGGTTGTCCGGGGACGACGTCCAGCCGCACATGATACGGTTCGAAGAACGCGCGCATCCGATAGTAGTCCTCCTGTGCCAACGGGTCGAATTTGTGGTCATGACAGCGCGCGCAGTTCAGTGTCAGTCCGAGGATTCCTTTGCTGACGTGTTCGACCGTTTCCTGCATCCATTGTGGCCGGTTGAACAGGAAGTAATTGCGCGCCAGGTAACCTGTCGCCCGCAGTTTACTGAGGTCATTCGGGTGCAGTTCATCGGCTGCCAGCATCAACCGCAGCATCTCGTCGTAAGGGACGTCGTCGTTGATCGATTCAACGAGCCAGTCGCGCCAGTGCCAGATGTGTTTTTGGCTGTTGCGCAATTGCTGGCCAAGCCCCCACCAATCGCTGTACCGCCAGATATCCATCCAGTGCCGTGCCCAACGCTCGCCATGACGTGGATCGTCGAGCAGTCGCTGGACAGTTTCCTCGTAACCATGCGAAGGTTCATCGTTTTCAAAGGCCGCAATCTCATCAGCGCTCGGAGGGACTCCCAACAAGTCGAGATAAAGTCGTCTGAGCAGGACGATGCGCGTGGCTTCCGGCTGTGGAGTCAGGTCATGATCCCGGTGCCCGTTCTCAAGGAATGCGTCAATTGGATTCTTCACCCAGGTTGAATCCAGCTCCGGAACTTGCGGACGGACGATCGGCTGAAAGGCCCAGTGTTCAGCTGGATCGGTCTCCGGCTTCTCGTCATCCGGAGCCGGCGCGCCCGCCAGAATCCATCGATGGAGTAAGCCAGTTTGCTCAACGGTGAGTGGTTCGCCTTCATGTTCCGGCGGCATCCTGTCGGACGGATCCGTGGCCGAAACACGTTGCAGCAGCAGGCTCTCGGCGGCCGCATCGCCAATTGCAATGGCCTCGCCTGAGTCACCGCCCGCGATTGCCAGCGCCGCCGTGTCCAGTCGCAGGCCGCCCTCCTGTTTGAGTGCACCGTGGCAGCCGAAACAACGCTCGCGCAGCAGCGGTTTGATTTGATTCAGGTAATCCACCCGATCGTCCGCCGCGCTGTTCCGCAGATCCGCGAACAACACCGTGCAAATGATGATTGCGGTGCAAAGTGGCGTGCACACCAGCGACCATGTTTCCCTTGGCCCTGCGCTGTCGCGCCCTTGCGGTAAGTCATTCACATTTCTGCAATTCAAGACGTCTCCTCCTCTGTCACAATCTGCCGCAGATCCCAGCGGTTCCTGAGCATCAGGTGCAGCGGCGAGTTGTTCTCCGTAGCCCAATTCTTATGCACTCGCCTAAACGACCGCGCGGTTCCGGCGGATCACGTCAAACGAGACATCAGAATCATGATCTCCTTACCTGATTATCCGCCGGTCGCTGCAGCCGATCCGTTGAATATCTCTTATTGTAATGGGCGGCTGAAAAGTCGCCCGTGTTATTACAAATCTCTGGCAATTCGGGGGAGATTCCAGGCACTTGTTGCCACTCGAATGCCAGGGTTCCGGTCATATCAGCTGTCAGAAGTCGTCCCGCAGCCCGGCGCGAGCACGATTTCGGAAAAGGCGCGCCGGTACGTGGCCGAATGCTGGAACTGATTGCCCAATCGCCCGGCCCTGGGGAAAACGCACGTGACTACGCGATGATCTCGTCGATCGGAGTGCCGTGATCTATTTCGAGGCGTTTGCGACCGGGAATCTCCAGCCGGCGGGAGTCCAGGCCAAGCTGCTTCAGGATCGTGGCGTGGATGTCCGTAACATAGTGTCGGTTCTCGACGGCATGGAAGCCGATTTCGTCCGTGGTTCCGTGAGCGACACCGCCTTTGATCCCACCGCCGGCCATCCAGACGGAGAAGCCGTAGGGATGATGGTCTCGGCCATCTGTCCCCTGAGATGCCGGTGTACGACCAAATTCGGTCGCAAAGATCACAATCGTCGAATCCAGCAGTCCACGTTGCTTCAGGTCTTTCAGTAAGCCGGCGACTGGTTTGTCAACGGCCTTGAAGTTGCGTTCATGATTGGCTTTGAGTCCGCCGTGCGCGTCCCACACTCCTGCTCCGCCGGCCCCGTGCTGCACCTGAATAAAGCGTACTCCGCGTTCAATCAACCGGCGCGTTGCCAGCATCTGCGAACCAAAGCTCTTCGTCACCGGTTCCCTGAGGCCATACATCTCCTGAGTTGCCTGAGTTTCCGTGTTGAAACCAAGCACTTCGGGCACCGATGTCTGCATGCGGAATGCAAGCTCATACGCCTTGATACGAGCCAGGAGCGCAGGATCGTTGGGGTATTCGATTGCCTTCAATCGATTCAGACGGGCTCCGAATTCAAAATTCAGTCGTTGCTCGTCGAGTGAGAGATTGTTGGCAGGTGTGCCGTAGTCCAATGGATTGTCGGGATCGATACGGATTGGCACAGCATCGTGAGCGGGACCGAGGTAATGGCCGTCTTTCGCGTTCCAGTATTCGCGGTTGCCCATCGAGATGAACTGTGGCAGATTGTCGTTGAGTGTGCCCAGTCCGTAGTGCACCCACGCGCCGAGCGTCGGAAACTCGCCGTCGAGCATGTGCCGACCCGAATGGAACTGCGTCTGGGCGCCATGGTTATCGTCGGTGGTCCACATCGACCGCACAACGGTCATGTCGTCGATGCAACTGCCCATCTGGGGCACCCAGTCGCTGAGCTCAATACCGCACTCACCGTATTTCCGAAAGCCAATCTGCAACGGATAGAGCTTCTGCCGCAGTTCGACATTGAACGCGACTTCGCGTCTGTTGAGCTTTTCAGGATCCTGCGTGTCAGCGTAGGGCGTCTCACTAATGGACTGGCCGGCATATCTTGTGATCTGCGGCTTCGGATCGAACGACTCGATGTGCGACACTCCGCCGTTCATAAAGAGCCAGACCACGCTCTTTGCCTTCGGAGTAGAATGTGACTGTCCATTGGGTCGCTGCCAGAGATTCGACTCGTTGGCCCTGAGGGCGCCGTCCTCAGCCAGCATCGCGCTGAGTGCCAGGCCCGTGAAGCCCGGACCAAAGTCGGCAAGGAATGCTCTTCGAGAAGCTGCAGCGGGGGCAACTGAGCTCGCGTGGATAGTCATGGGAACCTCGTTGAGAAGAGGCGAACCTCCTCATCGAATTGTGATGAAATCGTTATGGTTAAGCATGATCTGAATGACGCTGGTCCTCGCGGCGTCCCGGGGGTTCGGACGGTTCTTCAATCCGGCGAGTTCGTTCATTCGCTGCAGGAGTTCGGTCAGTGTGGATCGTTCGTCGGGAGTCGGTTCAACGGACAAAATTGTCAGGAATGCCCGATGGATAAACCGGGAATCCGATGCGTCCGGGCAAGCGGCTGTGATGCGGTGCATCATCCTGTCCGCCATCTCAGTCACAAACGGGCTGTTTTCCAGGGCCAGCGCCTGCTGCGGAACGATGCTTTCAGTGCGGCGGTAACAGTCGAGCACGTTAGCGTCATCAAACATTGACAGGAACTTGTGGTGGTCATTGTGCGAATGCACGAAGTACAGGCTTCGGCGGCGCGATTTCTCGTCATCGACCGCGATGGATGGCCCGCCCAGTGAGCCATCCAGTTCACCGGCCAGTGACAGCAGGCTATCGCGCACGATTTGGGCTTCCATACGAACTGGGTTCATACGCCAGTAGAACCGATTGTCGGGATCTGCCGCGAGGGTCGCGTCGGTGGCGCCTCGACTGGACGACGACAACCGATACACCTGCGACGTCACGATCAGGCGATGAATGTGCTTCATACTCCAGTGGTGCTCAACGAGTTCAACGGCCAGCCAGTCGAGCAGTTCGAGGTGCGTCGGTGGCGTGCCGTTGCGGCCAAAATCAAACACGGTCGGTACCAGCGGCTGACCCATGTGACGGGCCCAAATGTGATTGACTGCAACTCGGGCTGGCAGAGGATGGCGTGGGTCGGTCAGCCAGTTCGCCAATGCTGAACGGCGACCAGTGCTCGTTGCCGGGCGAGGCTCATCCGCGTTGCGGTTTTGATAGTCCTCCTGAGTTTTCTTCGCACCGGGCAACATTGTGTAATCCTCGCTCGGCGTGTCGATTTCTTCGAGCGTCTTTCTCAACGCCGTCTTCGCGGCGCTGAGCTTGTTTTCAGCATCGGCTGTGTTTTCAGCGGCAGCTTGCAACAGCGCGACTTCAGCTCGGCTGAGCTCTTCTTCCGCGAGTGACACGGCAACGAGGCGTTCTGTTCTGGAAGCTGCGAGTGCGAGTTCCTTCGCCCCGGACTGTGAACCCGCTGCTGGGGTTTTGAAACGAGCTTGATCTGCCACCGCGCGCGCACCGATCGACGCGAGCCGAGCTGCCGCTGTCTTTAGAGCATTCTCGGCGATCGTCACTGTAAGCCGTGCTTGATCGACTGGTTGCGAAGCCGGCTGGCCTGTGTCTTTAATGCTTGTGATCTCAGGAGAGCCGCCTGAGCTACCGGGCGTCGTGGTCGTGGCAGCCAGTTCCTTTGCCGCTGCTTCAGCTTCTGCGAACTTCTTTTTGGCGGCATCCACAGCAGCGCGGGCCTTGATGATCTGCTGCTCGCCAGCCTCGCGAAGTGCCGTGAGCACGAATGGTCGCAAGCCGGGATACGTCGCTTCGATCGGCAGGGAAACCGGTTCGATCCCCAGCTTCAATGCGTCCGATGAAAGGAACGCCGGCACCCCGGGTTCCAGGGTGCGATTCTTGTCCGGCTGGCGATCGTCGCCGCGCACATGCAGCCAGGTGGGTACATCGAGATGGGCATCAAACGCGCGGGGGATGCCGTCGACTTCGAAGTCTGTCTGCCCCGGCAGCATGTCGGTGCGAATCTGGTACGGCTCGAAGATAGCTCGAAACTGGTAATACGCAACCTGCGAGAGTGGATCGTATTTGTGGTCATGACATTTGGCGCAATTAAAAGGTCAGGCCCAGCATGGCCTTCGCTGTGTGCTCAATCGTTTCGTCGAGCCAAGTGGTACGATTGAAGATGAAACAATGACGAGCCAAAAGTCCGGTTGCCCGTAGTCGGCCCAGATCGTTGGGATAGAGTTCGTCCGCGGCAAGCATCTCCCGCAACATCTGATCGTAGCCTTTGTCATCGTTGAGTGATTCGATGATCCAGTCGCGCCAGTGCCAAATGTGCTTTTGAGAATTGCGCACTTCGGCTCCAAGGCCCCACCAATCGCTGTATCGCCAGATATCCATCCAATGTCGGCCCCAGCGCTCCCCGTACTGTGGACTCTCCAGCAACCTCGTGACGACCTCGTCATACGCCTGTGGTGATTGATCGTCGACGAACGCCTCCAGTTGTTCGATCGTCGGCGGTAGTCCGACAAGATCGAATGATACGCGCCGCAACCAGACTCGCTTGCTGGCATCCGGCTGCGGGTTGATCCTTCGTTTTCGATGCTCGTCCGCGATGAAGGCATCGATCGGATTGCGTAGCCATGGAACTTGTTGCTCCGTTGGATGATCCACCTGTGGCACCTCGGGACGCACAGGAGTCCTGAACGCCCAGTGGCCGCGCGGATCCCGTTCGGGCTGCTCATCGGGTGGAGCGTCTGCATCCTGATCAATCCACAGTTTGATCGCCGCAATCTGCTCGGCGTTCAGTGGCTCACCTTCCGGCGGCATGCGTACCGATTCATCACTTTCCGAGACCCGCTCCAACAGTAAACTTGCGGATGCGTCGCCCAGTTGGATCGCCACACCCGATTCACCGCCTTTCATCGCCATGGCGGCCGTATCCAGCCGCAGGCCTCCCTCCTGCTTGAGTGCCCCGTGGCAGGCGAAACATCGGTCCCGCAGGATTGGCTTAATTTGCTCCAGATAGTCAACGCGGTCTGCGGCGAACGAAATCGGGGAGAATCCGAGCAGCGGAGACACGAGAAGAAATAATCGAAAAAGTTGCAGCTGTACGCTCCAAAACGGAGACCGCGGTCGTGCGCGTCTTCTGGTTCTTCATTCAACGTTCAATCGTTTCGATTTCTTTGCTTCCGCGTTTCGTACTATTGCGCCACATGACTCCGCAGCATGTGGTGACCGCTGTCCACAGCGGGTTGAAGCGAATGTCATTATGTCCGGCCAGCGAGTCGAGCGTCAACTGCCCAGACAACGCTGGCTGTGATTTCCATTACGGACAGGTGGCACTGCCAGCTTGACTGGGTCTTTCTGTGCCACTGCTGGCTTGTCCAGCAGTGCCACCCAGCCGCCCCGGTTTCGTTCGAGTGACCAGATTAACTTTGATGCAGGTTGCGTTCGACAAGGCCTGAGCGTACTTGTCATCGGCGACGAATTCAAATATATGCACTGCGGGCACTCACATTTTATCAGCGACTGATGGCGAATCACTTTCGTTGTCTGAACGTGAGCCATGCGATCCGTTCTTTTCTGCGGCAACGAAGCAGACGATACACGATGAAGATCACTGCAATCGAAACGCTGGTTTGTCACGCCCGCATGCGTAACTGGGTGTTTGTTAAAGTTGTTACAGACCGACCGGGGCTGTTTGGCTGGGGAGAAGCCACGCTTGAATGGCACACACGCGGCGTCGTCGGCGCGATTGAGGACCTAACGTCTCTCGTGGTCGGTGAAGATCCAACACGTGTCGAACATCTTTGGCAGATGATGTGGAGGCAGCATTTTTGGCACGGCAGCGGAGTGACTCGGTCGACGGCCATCGCGGGGATCGATCTGGCGTTGTGGGACATTGTTGGCAAGGTGCATGGCGTTCCGTGCCACAAATTGTGGGGTGGCTCCGTCCGTGACTCGATCCGGCTGTACTGTCATCTTGGCGGCGGTAACCTGGAGAGTTTCTACGAGACACCTGTCGACAACGCGAAGCAGTTTGGGGACCTTGCTCGGCAGGCCACCGCCGAAGGATTCTCGGCATTCAAATCCATGGCGGTCCCTCCGACGATGCCAGTCGAAGGCCTCAAGCCGATCAAAGCGGCCGAGGCGTGCGTGGCCGCGATGCGCGAGGCTGTCGGTGACGACATCGATATCATGGTGGACTGCCACGCGCGACCTTCACCCGCGATGGGAATGCAGTTCGCCAAAGCGCTGGATCCTTACGGGCTCTACTTCTTTGAAGAACCCTGCTGGCCGGAAAACCTCGAAAGCCTCGCTGCGATCAACTCCGCCGTCTCGACACCAATTGCTACGGGTGAACGACTGACACACCTCGCGGCGTTTCGCGATCTGTTTGCGGTGCGAGGCTGCGAAGTCTGTCAGCTTGATATCACTCACTGCGGAGGGTTTACCGAAGCGCGTCGGATCGGCGCATTGGCTGACGCATATCGAATTGCGCTCGCTCCGCACAATCCACAGGGACCAGTCAGCACGGCGGCGTCTCTGGAGTTCGGGTTCTCACAGCCCGGTTATATTATCTGCGAGTCGGTGCATAACGATGTCCCCTGGCGACAGGATGTCGTTGAGGAAGGGTTTGTCGTCGATGCGGCAACTCGCACGGTGACACCCAATACGAAGCCTGGGCTTGGCATCGAGATCAACGAAGACGAAGTTCGGAAGCATCCGTTCGAACAGGAAATCTCACAACGGGTGTTCTACCGCGACGGAGCCGTCGGCGACTGGTAGGACACGTGACTCTGTCGATCGTGAACGAACAGAGGATCGGAATGTCGGACCGTCCCACAATGATTCGGTACCACGCCCTGACCTGGCTCAGTCTGGCTGCAGCGCTGGCTTATCTCTGCCGGAACACGGTCGGTGTCGCGGAAAGCACGATTCG
>JBDOMX010000120.1:0-2268 GCA_039831615.1 Planctomycetaceae bacterium | reverse complement strand
CGTCACTTCATGGCTCGTCACGGCGAAGCTGTGCGACAGCGTGACTTTCTTCGGCTCTCTTGTTTCAGTCTTTTCGCCCATCAGGAACTCCACCGGGCCATTGATAACAGCGAAAGTCTGCCCTTGTGAATTGACAAACCAACGGCGTTCCTGTCGCCCCGCTTTACCCACTTCAATGTCGATCTTCTTACAAAGATCAGCCTGCCGCCAGTTTCTTAGCGTCCACCCCGATGCCGAATGCACCCCCGGATCAGGGTCGTCCCGGTAGAGTGTCGCCAGTTGATCTGCGAACAACCGCCGTTGCTCACTCGACAAGTTCTGTGCATCGAACTGGCCCAAAGCCAAAATGAGAGCGTAGCGGCTCGCTGGATCAGACTCTTCCTTGATCCTCTTAGCAAGGACTGAAGGCGTAGCTCCCAATCGAGCCATTCTGTCAATCAGAAAACTGCGAAGCGACGGATCTGGCCTTTGCTGGAACAGAGGCCACACCGATGCTGTGTCACCTGACTCCAGCAGGCAAACCGCTGCATTGGCCTGCTTTTTCAAAAAGGCATCCCGTTCAGCAGGCTCGGCATCCTCGGGTGGCGATTCTCGTATCCTTGTTTGCAACTCTGGAAGCACCGACTGGCTGTGGTTGCGAAGAGCCGCCAGCAACGGCTGGAACTCACGGTCGTTGTCGGCCAGCAGGATCAGGGGCGTCAGAGTTTTGGGTTTGTCCTTGAGAAAAACAGACAATGCGGCGGCGACGATGGGGCGTTCATTGCTGCGTTGCTCACTGCGGTCTTGAAATCGCTGTTTCAGGGCATTAGCCAGGATGCTGCCCACAGGACGCAGCATTTCGATCCACTCGTCGGACTCCGAAGCGGGAACCGAGACCAGTGCGGTAACGACATCCTCACGTTCCTGCTCCCACTGTTTGTCTTCATCGCTATATTGGGCGAGTGCCGCCGCCACCCGTATACGCTGGCTGTTGCTGCCGGTCTGGATCGTATTCCACAGTTGATTCTTCAACTGCTCCCTGTGCGGTTCCAGGAACGACACGATGACCGGCACATCGTCAGGGCTTGCCGCCAGCAGTTGTCGCAACAAGAAATCGACCTGCGAAGGATCATTCTTGACGAGAACCAGACTGGCATGGAGCTTCGCCGTGGGGCTGCTGTTTTCGTCGGCAACGATTTCTTTCAACAGCGGAGTTGCCCATTGCTGATAGTCCGAAATCTCGACAACCAAATCTTCCACGTCCGCTGTGTTCGCCGCCGACAATGATTCGACAAGGGCCTTGGCGTAATGGGCGTTCTGTCGTTGCTCAATCTGATTGCCGACAAACAGGCCGACACACACGACCAACACGACGGCGATACCTGCCAGACCGCTGTAAAATCCGATCACCCGCTCGGCTCTTCCCATCATCTTCCGCTGCGGTCTGGACCACTTCTTCCTGTCGGTCAGCGTTCTGATACTGGCCCATTCCATCAGCGATGGCAGGTGTCGATTCTCCGGTTTGGCGGTCCACAAAGCCGTGCGTTCGGCCAGCTTGAGTTCCGCCCGGCCTTTTCTTGTTTCTTTTTGCTTTCTGGTCAGCCAACGACGCAGCGACGGTACGAGATAGTCGTGAGTGAGTTGGTAATACTTCTTGCCAGCCTCGGTTGGTAAGACGGAATCATTTTCGGGCTCCACCCCTTCCGGGTCGGTCGGTGTGATCAGCCGAATTTCGCTGTCCAGGATACGGATCAGTTCGTCGAAGTTTTTGGGGCCGTTGGTGTAGCCTGAGGCTTCCAGCAACTCGTCGCGTGACATCATCTGCCCCTTGATGTCAGTACCAGATTCGGGAAGCAGGGCTTTCAGAACCGCACGGGCAGCTTTTTGGTGGAGCCGATGTCGAGGAACGGCTGTTTGTGCGCTGAATGTCTCTTCCAGGAATGTGACACCGACGCCCGATGTGCCGCCAACCTCTTTCAGAGTGGACGGTGTCCACTCCTTGCCCTTCATCATCTCTGCGAACAACGCGAAGCGAACGCAGATGACTTTGCCTTCTTCCGCCAGTCCAGCAATCGATTGTTTGACATAGTCTCTTTGCTCTTTCGAGGATTGTCCAATCTCATCCGGCAGTGTTCCAAATGCACGCCCGAATGCGGCTAAGACTTTTTCTGCATGCCGAATGGGAAACAGATCAACGGATGCAATGTTATCGCCCGGCACAAAGTCAACTTCCAACTCCATGCCGAACCGAGTCGCCGCCATCCAGAAATCATCCCGCACCATCACGAC
>JBDOMX010000823.1:0-9823 GCA_039831615.1 Planctomycetaceae bacterium | reverse complement strand
CCGGAATACACGGCTCGCCACAGCCCACACTACCCGCCGGAATACACGGCTCCCCACAGCCCCTGCAGCACGTCGATGCCGCCGATCGTCTTGACGCGGATAGTCTTCAATGGTGCAGGATCGGCTTTGGAGGCGGCCTCGATCTCCTTACGGTGTCCAGCCCTGCTTAAGACGGGCCACAGCGTTGGCGAGTCCTGCACGGTGTCGATATCCCAGATCGCAAAACCGTCCACACCCAGGCTGTCACGACTGTAGTGCCATCCCTTGGCGTAGTCGCTGCCAGTCGACGCAATCGCGGCGAAGATGTACTGGCAATCATGCGCTTTGGCGGTGGCGATCAGCTCGGGATTGAGAGGCCCGGCGTGGCTGATCACGCTATCAAGCCATCCCTGCTCGATCCAGTGTTTCGCGTCCACCCCGTGATTGAGGTTCTTGCCGGGGTCCCCGAAGATTCCAGCGCTCAGCTCCAGCGTCCTGCCTTTCCGCTTTCCTACTTCGTCGAGGGTCTTTCGTACGTCACCGACGAATGCATTCAGATACCGGCAGCGAATCGTACGCATCCGCCGATCATCAAAACCCACCTTTCGCCCGTCTTCGTTGTATTCCCTGCGGAAGTCATCCAGCACGGGCTGCTCATAGGCCATGAATTCCGGGCCGCGAATGAAGCACAGATTGACGCCGTCGATGTCGAGACTCTCGGCCGTCTCCCGGATGATTGAAATGACCAGCTTTCGCACCTCGGGGAACGCGTAACTGCCCGACTGAATCGTGGTGCCGTCCTGCGTCACCTTGCAGAATTGCGGATGATTGCTCACGAAACTCCCGCCGCCACGTGTCAGCGGGATGGACCCCAGCATGGACAGCCGAAACATCGCATCGAACTTCAACCCCATCGCGTGCGCGTGTTCCGCCGCAACCGCCTGGGGAATGATGCCCTTGCCGGATAGTGATCTCAGGCTTTCGTAGGCGGCCTTCTCACCGGCAACGTAGCTGTTGCTCGCCGCGGTGACGGGAACGTCTCGCTCCCTGGCCCAATACGTGCCGACGCCGGTCGGATAGTTCGTCAGGTCGCCATAGGCGACTGCCCAGATGACCTTCCCCACATCTGAGTACCGATAAGGCTCGATCAACTCCATGATCTGCGCTCGGGTCTGGTACTCGTTGCTCCAGAAGTAAGTCAGTCCGTCAATCTCGGCCTGCAGCACACGCGTCTTTTTGCGCGCGCGGTCCGCCTGCAGGTCGGCGACGCGCTGGTCCGTTAGCGGAACAAGCTTGACGTAAGCGATGTAGGCCTTTTGCGCAAAAGGTCCATGCACCTGACCGAACTGCAACGACCGACCGGTGAGGTCGGCGGTTATGACCAGCGATTCTTTGATGTGCGTGCCGTGAAGGTCTGCGACGGGCTCCCGTTCCGAAATGCGCGTGAAGCACGGATCATCGCTAAGCTTGACCTTGACGGTCGTCCCGCCGTCATAGACGAAGTGGGGATTCCAGAATCCGACATAGACGTCATGCCAACCCGTCACGTTCAGCGGCAACGTCACGTCGGGTGCATTAATGAACGAGGCGGCGCAGATCATCGTGCCGCCCTTCGGACCGGGCTCCACCGTTTCGTAAGGGACGAGCTGCCAACAGCCCTGCCTGGCTTTCAGTGCCAGGGCCGCCTGCGGCTCGCAGCGGCTCAGGTCGGTAAGATACTTCACTCCGGCCGCCTGCTCCGCGCCCACCGCCATGGGGCCGGAAAATGTCAGGCCGACCGCCAACACCGACGCACAAAGTGAGTACAACGTCATTCGAGTTAGCCTCCCCTTTCGCTTGTCCCAACGCAGTCACCGGTTCACCGAGCGGTCACGCCACAAGAAGAGCAACGCACGTCATCCCGCGCACCGTCACCGCCGCGCCCAATTTCACAGATCGAAACAGGACTTTTCAGAGCTTGGCTCAGCACCCTCGACCTCATCGCGATCGCGCACGTTTGCGCCCAGAGGGGATAGCTGGCTATCATCGAGGTAGAGTCCTAACAGTTTGGGGAGCCCTTTGAGGTGTTCCTGTCCCGCATCTGCGATCTGTGTGTGGTTGAGGACGAGCATCCACAGGTTAGTGGCCTTTTGAGATGCCGAAGCCCAGCGTCGGCGACTTGGGGACCGCTGAGGCCGAGGCTCACAAGACTCGTAAGTCCCTCCAAATACACGAGCCCCGCGGACGGTCGCGTCCGGTAACCGGCCGGCGGCAACCCTTCAATCGCGGATTGCCCTCCAGTGCTTCAAATCGCGATTTTGACTGGTGTGGATTACTCAGACGAGTTCCGGCATCGCACCGCAGCGGTCGTTGTCGATCAGGAACTGTGGTCGGCCCTGAAGGTCTTTGAGTGTCAAATGCCTTACGTCGATCCCCAGGTTGTGGTACATCGTCGCGAAGACGTCCTGGAAGTGAACGGGTCGCTGCGTTGCATACTCTCCCAGTCGGTTTGTTGCACCAATGACCTGCCCGGTGCGCATGCCACCGCCGGCCAACAAGGCACAGCTGACACGGGGCCAATGGTCACGTCCGGCTCTCTCGTTGATCTTTGGCGTCCGGCCGAATTCGCCCCACACTACCACCGTTACATCATCAAGCATTTCGCAGCGCTCGAGGTCTTCGATCAACGCGGTGACACCCTGGTCGAGCATCGGAAAATCCTGACGGGCCCGTGTGAAATTGCCGCCGTGCCAGTCCCAGCGGCTGAACGCCAGCGTGACACACCGCACGCCCGACTGAATCAGCCGCCGCGCCACCAGAAAATGGTCGAGCAATTTCTGGGCGCCGTCGCTCTGTTTACCTGGCGTGCCGCGGCCGTAGCGGTCGCGCAGCCCGGGGTCCTCGCGTTCCACATCGAGCGCTTCGGCAAGCTTGCTTGACGTCAGGATTCCGAGAGCCTGCTGGTTGAAAGCATCGATTCCCTCCATCTCGCGACTGGCATCGGCCTCGCGGCGAAAGCGATCGAGCGACGTCAGGATGCGCTCGCGGTCGCGCAGGCGGTCGAGCGTGACACCGTTGAGCGTCATGTTCTCGCGTGATTCTGCATTCGGTTTGAACGGAGCGTGTGCGACACCGAGGAAGCCCGGATGCCCGGGATCACCCCATGGCTTGTGACCGGTGGGAGCGCAGAGGCCCACGAATGGCGGCACCGATGGATGCACCGCACCAAGCGACTTCGACAGCACGCTGCCGATCGCCGGCCATCCCCCCAACGGCTGCGGGCCGCGGTTGCTGTGACCAGTCTGACACTGAAAGGCGGAATGCCCAACGGCGGCACCGACAATGGACCGGATGAAAACGAGCTTATCCGCCATTCCGGCCAGCAACGGAAATTCTTCGCAGATCTCAATGCCCGGGACCTTTGTGGCGATCGGCTGAAACGGGCCGCGGATCTCCTTGGGCGCCTCGACCTTCAAGTCCCACATGTCCTGATGAGGTGGACCTCCAGGCAGGAAGATATTGATGATTCCCTTGTGGTTTGAGCGAACTCCCGAGGCTGCCTCCGCTCGCAGAATTTGGGGAAGGCTCATGCCTCCCAGCGCCAAACCGCCGATCTGCAGGAACGCGCGCCTGGACAGGCCATCGCAGAATCGTCCCGTCTTTTCGCCGAGGATTGTTAACATGGCCGACACCTCAATTTCGCATGCGGTTTGTGGGAGCAACTCGGAGCCGACCAGTCCCAAATCTGAGCAGGCAATGCCACCTTATTCGCCGAACGGATACTGTGACAGCGCTGAGGGGTTGGTTTGGTGTGAGTTCGTCCTGGCTCCTGACTTGCGGTTTTCTTCAAAGCAGGGTTCGAATTCCCTAACAGGCGCGCACCGTCACCAACCTTCAGTTTGATCGACCATTGATCGTGCGGAAACCAAGCCTTAAAACCCCCGCTACCACTACGCAGGATACGCAGATTGGCGCAGCGTAACAAGACTCAATGGGCCGACAACCGCCGCTGAGTGTCCCATCAAGTCAACCGTTTCTTAGCCATTCCGACAAAACGACCCTCGAAACTACCTCGAGTCCATCACGCGTTCCGGTGACTGTCCGTCACCGGATGTCCTCGTGACAGGTTACCTCGGTGCCCGACGCACCCCGCGCCTTCGGATTCTCAGATCGAAACTGGACGTTTCGGAGCTTGGCTCAGCAATCACGCCCACAGCGCGATCGCGCAGGTTTGCACCCAGATGCGGGAGTGCTCCAGTTGCTTGGCGGCAATCATCGGAATTATATTGCGCGGTACACATTTGCAGTGCCAGACAAAAAAACGTCATGTTGCTAAAGACGGCATCCTGCCTCGTCTCACTCGCCATCAAACGGCGGCATCCGTGCCGCCGAAAAGACAATCCTTTTTCGTCCAAACAACATTCAACGATTCCACCGTCAATCAGCACAATCAAGTCCTATAGGAGGAAATGTAACATGCGAAGAAGCGTGTTAGTTCTAGTAACTCTGGCCATCAACGCCGACTTGCTCGTCGCCCGCGGTGAGGATTGGCTGCAATTCCGTGGATCGACCGGTCAAGGGATCTCAACGGCGACTAATGTGCCGACCGAGTGGTCGGACACCCGAAATGTCGCGTGGAAACAGGCCGTTCCGGGAGCCGGCTGGTCGTCTCCGGTTGTCTACAAGGGGCGCGTCTACCTGACCAGCGGAGTACCGGTAGAGGGAAGTGCGACCAGAGACCAATCGCTCGTGGCATTGTGCCTCGACGCCGCCACAGGTCGGGTGATCTGGTCCGAGCAAATCTTCCTTCAGGACGGGGCCACCGCCCCAAGCATTCACGAGAAAAATGGTCACGCGAGCGCGACACCGCTGATCGAGGACGAGCGGGTGTATGTTCATTTCGGCCACCAGGGGACGGCCTGCCTCGAACTGACGGGTAAGGTCGTTTGGGAAAACCGAGACATTCGATTCGATCCGGGGTGGGGCAACGGCGGGTCGCCGATCGTGGTGGACAACGCGTTGATCTTCAGTTGCGACGGGCGCACCGAGCAATTCGTGATCGCGTTGGACAAGAAGACCGGCAAGGTGCTCTGGAGAACGCCTCGTCCGGAGATCAAGAATCAACTGAAGTATTCATTCTGCACACCACTGTTGATCGACGTCGACGGCCAACAGCAAGTCGTCTCCCCGGCGACGGATGTGGTGATTGCGTATGAACCGCAGACAGGCCGAGAGATCTGGCGAGTGCGTTACAGTGGTGATTCCATCGTGCCGCGACCAGTGTTCGGGCACGGACTGGTCTTCGTGACGACGCGCTACCACTCGCCGAGCCTTATCGCGATCCGCCCCGACGGAAAGGGTGACGTCACCAACACGCACGTGGAGTGGACTACTCTTCGCGGCGTGCCGGGCACGCCCTCGCTGCTTCTGGTCGACTCCGAACTGTACATGGTATCCGACGAAGGCATCGCCAGCTGCCTGGACGCGAAGACAGGACGCGTGCACTGGAAAAATCGCATCGGTGGCAACTACTCCGCGTCTCCCGTTTACGCCGCGGGCAGGATATATCTCCAAAACGAGGAAGGTACTGGCGTGGTCCTTGCCGCGGGACGTACGTTCGAACAAATCGCCCGCAATCCCATTGGCTCACGCACTTTGGCATCCTATGCCATCGATCAAGGTGCGCTTTTCATCCGGAGTGAGACGCATCTCTATCGGATTGCACCGCAGACGACACCGTAAGCGTGGCTCGTAAATCATATAACATCGAAAGCGTGCTCACTTGCACCAAATGATGCACCCGAGCGGCGGATCGGGCAGAAAATGAAATCGATGGTTCTTGGCCGCCACGGAGTTAGCGCCGGCCGTGAAGTGCGACCTGTCCGTCACCGCCGCGCCTCCTGCACCGTGCTGAAATGTCGCTGATTGGCCGGCAGGTGCCCGATTCAAACCTTCAGCCCCAAAGCCTTCGCAGCAGCCAATACCAGTCCTTTGCTCGGCCGGCCAGCGCTCGACTCGCCGCGTACTACCTGCGGAGTTTTCTCGGCCTCAATGTGCTGGCACGCCGCAATGATCTTGCCCAGGTCCGGAAACGGATCGACCGACAGCCCAAGCTGCAGCATAGCCCGGTTGACGGTCTCAGTCGGGAACATGGCGAGGATCGTAACCCAGCAATCCGCTTCCTCCTTGCTGAACGTGGCCTGTCGCTTCATCAGGCACAAGTGAGCCAGGGCTTTGGCACAGTCCTGCCGCTGCTGCGAGGTTTGCAATGCTCTGGTTTGTTGTTGGCCGGCCGTTAGGTTGCGTTCCTGCCCGGTTGTCATACTTGCCCTCAAGAATCTTGGCTGCGGTATCTGGCTTCAAAAAGAACTCCAGGTCGATCTTCCAGCCGCGGTCGTTGTCACCGTTCAGGAATCGCGAAGGACCAGCGCGTTCGAGTGCGGTTCGCCAGTTGTCTCGCCACCACGCGTCCTGCCATCGAGCTCGCAGTTGCCCATGTCGTTTCCTGGTGAGCTGGCACTTCATGCCGAAAGTTGAATTGAACTGACTGGTGATTTCCTGAGCGGGGCAGGCCGGAACGGCCCTTTCCCTCCCTTCCCTTCCATTAGACTCCATTCCCTTAGACTCCCTTCCCTTCCGGGGGTGAGCGGTCGTCGACTCCTCGCCGACTACTCGTCGAATGGTCGCCGAATTCATGTCCAATACTGCCTTCAATGTTTCAGCGTCTGGTTCTGGAAAACGGCACGTTGGTTTGTCGATTTTTTGGTGCTTTGTGAACCCATTGACCAGCCAAAATACTGACCCATCGGCCTCGTACTCAATAAGCAAGCGTTGTTGAATCAACTCGTCAATGAAGCCACGAATCTGCTCGACGGTGAAGTCGTCGCCTGGGAATACTTCCATTTTGACTCTGCGTTCGCTCGCTGGATGAATGCCACCGTCGTCGCAGAAGTTCCAGATCCCGACGAACAGTAGCCGAGCGGTCGGCGAGCACTCGACGACTTGTTCCGAGGTCCAGAATTCAGGCTTAATAGTTCTGATCCTTGCCATTTCAAAACAACTCCTTCTGCGTCAATACAGGCTGAGCCAGTGCCGTCTGCTTTGCCTGCAGACGCTGCCGTTCCGCCGTTGTAAGCGGACAGTAACCAGACGCGACAAAGTCCTTGTCGTCACGTTTCAGAGCACCCACAGGCGTTGTGCTGACCAGGAGACAACGTGGGCACCGAATGTCCTTAATCCAGTACACCTGCAGACACTGGCCGCAAATTGTCTGAGCCACCAGTTCCCTACACTCGCCATTGCGCCGGTCAAGGTATTGGCAGCCGGTGCAGTTCATGCCGGGGGCTCCCAGAAAAGTGCTGGAACGGTGGACGCCTTCACGTAAAGCGGATGCTTTGGCTTCCCTGACTTCGTTCGGTCGAGGCAGTGAACCGGCTTTCGAAGTGTTTTGCAGACCTGACGACCGCGTTCTTCGCTACAGTGGTTTCCCCATGCTGCGACGACGAGACCGACTTGAGAACGCCTGAAACGAAACGCTTTATCGTTTTCTGGCCCAACCGGATCGACTGCCGCTTTCATGACTTTCGGATCGGTGGCGCGGAATGCGTAGGCGTTCATCATGAGCAGGCCGTTGTAGCCCCAGTCCTTCGCGAAGCGGATGCATCGCCTCACGGTGGGGTCATCTTTCGTTTCGTCCGCGGTCGACGGGTTCAGGCCGATGAACATCACCTGCTTCGCGTAACCCTGCCAGGCCCAGCGTCGCCACAGGACGTAACGGTAGAGGCGGCAGTCTGAGAACGCGGCGCCGCTCACGAATTGTTCGTCTGACATTGATGGTCTCATTGATTCGATCCCTTACGCGCTGCGGTCACGGATCAGAAAGTCGCTGTCGTCACACGTATGACAGCCAGGCAACTACTTTCGAGGCCAGACCTCGGACTACATTCGATAGATTGTCATATTGTCCCGAGCCTTGCTCAACTTGGCGCGACTCAGAACTGCACCGGTCCGGAAGGCACTGTTGACTGAGCCGGCACCGCTCCGATTGGTTGTGCTGGTGACGCTGCCTGAACAGGTGCCACACCTGGAGTTACGGTTGCCGCTGGTGGAACCGGACGAACGCGCACGCCACCGACTGCCTTACCACCGAACGACACGGTCGGATCCGGCCACAGCGTGATGACCTGGCCAATCCACAGATTTGTATCGTCACCGTACATGGCCGCGATCTGCTCGGCGTTGGTCTTGCACAGTCCCAGCCGCCGCTCCTGACCTGTGAACTTCAGAACGATCTGCCGCTTCTTTTCCTCGCCAACTTCCTCGACTGCCACGGACTCGACCTGGACTGGCACGTCCTGTCCCTGCAGGTGAATGCACTTCAGATACTCGCCACCATAAACGTCAGAAACTCTCATGAGTACACCTTTACCGGCTCACCGCCGACTGTCAAAGTTAAGGGTTGACGATGCTTCCACTCTGGAAGATCGAACTGTTCCGGCTGCTCGTATCCGGTGGGCGCTTCACCCGCCTTCAACGCAGCAACCACTCTCAATGCTTCCTGGTATTTCCCGCGGCCTGACACGATGACGCCGGCGCTGGCTGGAGCTGCGCGTACGCCGTGTGGCGCCTCGGATTCCACGACCGCGAACGCAAACTGAGCGAAATGGCCTGTCGCGGCGCGCCAGCCGTCCAGATAGAATGCGGCCTGTCTGTCGTAATCGTAGTTCAGAACCGCCTTTTCGAAGTCGGCGGCGTCTCGTGACGTCTTCATGTCGACGAGGAAATTCTCCGAGACAACTTTGTCGATGCGCGCCTTGCAGCGGAGTCCAGTGGCTGGATCGTCCCAGAGAATCGATACTTCCGCTGGTCCCATTGACGCGAACCATTCACGGCACCGCTCGTCGGACCACAGCGCACCGAGCACGCCTTTCATGCGGTCGAATTCAGTCTGATCGATAGTTTCCCTGCCATCGTTCTCCTCACGCCACGCGGCAGCTCGTTCCTTGTAGGCTTTCGTCGCCTTCGGGTTTTTTGCCGGCTCGCCATTCACCACGATGTCGCGTGTCAGGTCAGGCATCACCGCGTACTTATCCAGCACGGCCGCCGGCTCGAGCCGTCCTTCGTGAGCCAACCGGCCGAACTTGAATGCTTCCGTGTCCGGTCTCGGGGTTTCCTGCGCGTGGCGGTAATGGAGGCCGCTTCTCAGTGCCGAGCCGAGGCTGGAATTGTTCACGGCATCCCACGCGCAGTATTCTGCGAAGGAAATGTTCTGGTAGACGCCGGGCGCTGGTGTTTCTGTCACGTCACTGCCTCTACTTGAATGTGGCACCCTGAAGTCAACGCCTTGGAGGAATACCGCTTGCTGACAGACAGCACGGTCACGCAACTGTCATCTTCGAATACAACGTTGGTCAGCGCGTCCAGTACGGCGCGTGCCAGTTTGTCCACGTCTGGCTTCTTCGTGTGGTATCCGGGCGCTGACGCTGCCAACTGGTCCGCATTCCTGCCTGTCCGGAAATGCGACTTCGGACGGGAGAACTGAAAGGCCAGGCTCACCTTCACGGCGCCTTTAATGGCTTGTGACTGCTTTGCCGCTGCGTAGGCCACAGAAGCTCGCCAGTCTTTGAGTGCCTCGCCGGCTGACTCCAGAAGCGTCGGGTGCCTGGCGCCGGGGCGCATGAAGGCACGTTTCGAGCCTTGAGGCTTCGGCGTGCCGGCCACGAAGAATGAGATATGTGCTGTCATGTGCCGACGGTCTCCTCAACGCGAATGCCGTCGACGACGTCCGTGATCACTTCCGGCACAGCTTGTGGAACTCCGAGCCACAGCACGCAATAGCCTGCGAGGTCTCGCATGGTGTCTTCCG
>JBDOMX010000034.1:3144-9828 GCA_039831615.1 Planctomycetaceae bacterium | reverse complement strand
CAACCGGTATTGGTCTGGTGAAATTCGGCAGACGCTACAAGCAGCACCGAATTCTGCAGACGCTGCTCTGTGCCATTTTGCTGTTGGCTGTGGGAGCGTTTGAAGTCGACCTGCAGATCGTTCACGGAGGCTGGGAAAACGTGGTGAAGAAGTCGTACACCGACGACGTGTTGCTTGCAGAACGGATCAGCGAAGCTCAACCCTGGCTGTGGCTGCATCTCGTCTTTGCCGTCACAACGCCGCTATTGTGGCTGGTGACGATCGGTATGGCCTGGAAACGATTTGCCGTTCCACCTGCACCTGGTGCTCACAGTCATCTGCACAGGCGTCTCGGATGGCTTTCTACCATCGACGTGACGTTGACGGCCGTTACCGGACTGATCTTCTATTGGGTGGCCTTCGTGGCTGAGTAGCGCCCGTGCAGTCTGGACGTCGGTGAACTCTGAAATCAAGTGCAGTCGTTTTCAGCGAATATCACATGTCTGCTGTCCGGTAACTCGGGCGAACGGATCATTCAGTGAACTTTGTTTTCAGGCCGCCTGTCACAATGCACAGGTTGCAGCTCAAATGGGTCGCTCATCACGTGACGACGCGGCGGAAACGGGCGGCGCGACAACCAGCATCATCGAGTCAGTTGCACGAGTTCAGCGGCTGTGCATGTGGCGCGCGTGGCGTGGTATCTGAGGGTCATGCCGGTGCGCACAAGTGGAGTAGAAAAGACAAACTCGTGAGCTTCCCGGGGGTGGGAAGGCGCGATTTTGGGGCTTCCTGCCTCTGAGAAAAGAAATGGGCGTTTTTCGACGGCGCTTGTCAGTCGGAATGGTGCGATGCAGAATCCCCCTGGGCGACGACGAGGGATGAATCACGTCGATCGCCACCCGTCAAAGTTTCTGAGCGCTTCGCGGCCCGTTCTTCCTCAACGATCAGTGGGCCAATGTTTGATGTTGGCAAAGAAGCATTCGCAACGTCCAATGTCTGATCTCGACAGCACTCACAACCTGTTCCAATTTTAATCATCCTGCGGCAGCTTCAGATGGGCGATAAGCTTTCAACTGCAGATATTCTGGCGGCAATTCGCGGAGGCGGAGCGCCTGCGAAGGAGTCCGCCGCGACTGAGCCTGCTGCAGACGAGCAGGAAGCGCCTTCCGCGGCGCCGGAATCGGCAGCTGCGGAGACACAAGCTCCCGCTCCCGCTCCGCAGGGAACTTCAGGGATCCTGGATTCGATCAGAGGTGGCGGAGCAGGCGAAGCCGCTCAGCCGGCTGCGGCTGCTCCTTCATCAACAGCCGGCATTTTGGCAGCAGCGCGTTCTGGTTCGGGGGAAGGGGCCACCGGCAAGCCGGCGGGCGGAGCCGCTCCCAAAGGAACAGGCTCCATCCTGGCGGCGGTTCGTGGCGGGGGTGCAGCGACACCGGCTGCGAAGAAGAAAACAGCAGTGACCGAAGCGCCCGAGGTGGACACACAGGCCGTCCGTGGGTTGAGTGCGGCAGAGATGATCCACGCGGCTCGTGCAGGTCGGTCACCGGAAGAAGCCGAAGCGAAGCCCGTCGCCCTTCCATCAAAGCCTCTGAGGTCGAAGACGCTGGTTAAGCCGGCGGCGAAGAAAGCTGAAGCAGTTGCACGCCGTGGATTCCTGGGCGACTTTGTCGTCTGGATCACGACCCCCATCGTGCTGGCATGGACATCATTCTGTGCGACTCTGGGTATTGCCAGTCTGGCGACGGCTCGGTTCATGATGCCGGACGTGCTCGTGGAACCACCGACAAAATTCAAAATCGGCCCTCCAACCGATTATGCACCGGGAACAGTTTCGACCAAATGGAAGGCTCAGTTTGGGGTCTGGATCGTGAATGCAGAAGTGGACGGCGCATCAATGGTTTATGCCCTGTCGACTGTCTGTACTCATCTGGGCTGCACACCGAACTGGCTGGAAGGGGAACAGAAATTCAAGTGCCCCTGCCACGGTTCCGGGTTTCGCAAGACGGGGGTCAACTTTGAAGGTCCTGCACCACGACCACTGGAGCGGATGGGAATTCGTCTCGCTCCGGATGGAATGTTGGAGGTGGACAAGAGTGTCAAGTTTCAGCAGGAACTCGGTCAGTGGGAAAACCCCGCTTCTTACGTTCCAGTTGTCTGATGCTTCGGGAACGTTTCTGTGTCCGACGGACCATCCGTTTGGACACTCGTCACTCTGAATTCCGATCAAAGGAAACTCGGCAGTGTCCGTAGGCGATTACATTCGTAACTCACAGGTATGGCGCAGTGTCTTTCGCCACCCGGCTCCGACGGATCGTCGTAACCGCGTGGTGGTGATGCTCACCAACTTCTTCCTGCACCTGCATCCGGTTTCGATCAAACAGCAGGGCATCGCGCTTTCTTACACATGGTGCATGGGAGGGATTACCTTCTTTCTGTTCATCGTGGAGACGATCACCGGTGTGCTGCTGATGTTCTATTATCGGCCGACGCTGGAATGGGCGTTCGCCGATATCCAGGCGCTGCGCGACGTCCAGACTTTGGGGATTATGCGCGAGATACACCGCTGGGCGGCTCACGCGATGGTGATTACCGTCTGGCTTCATATGTATCGCGTCTTTCTGACCGGCAGCTACAAACCACCTCGAGAATTCAACTGGGTGATTGGCGTATTGCTGCTGGTGCTGACGCTGTTGCTCTCGTTCACTGGCTATTTGTTGCCGTGGGACCAGTTGGCCGTGTGGGCGATCACGGTAGGGTCCAATATGGCTCGCGCTCATCCCGTACTGGGAAGTGAGGGACCGGGCTATCAACTGCTGAACCTCGGTGGGTACGACCTGATCACTCCGGGCAGCGATGCGAAATTCATATTGCTCGGTGGTCGCTTCGTTGGTGAGGCGACGCTGAACCGTTTTTACATTTTGCACTGTGTGGCCATCCCGCTTGTTGTTGCTGGTCTGATAGCGATTCACTTCTGGCGAGTTCGTAAAGATGGTGGCATCAGCCAGCCACTTTAGCATCTGCTTTCCGGGTCCTGGTCGTGTTTGTGTGCCTGTTTGAAATCACTTCTGTTCGGTTTGCCAGATAATGGATCCACATCCCGACGTCACCCCCGCAGTTCTGACCGGACTGGGGTGGTATTACCTCATCATGTGCGTCATGAACCTGCTGTGGACGATCCGCAGTTATAAGGTTGATGGTGACGTTCCGAAGTCTGTTCCGTGGATCGGCGGCATACCTGTCGCGACGATCTGGGCAGTTGTGACTTCAGTTCTGATGATGGTTTCCGCTGCTCACTTCAGCGGGACCGGCAGTGCGGAGACCTTCGTCATTCGCCTGCCGAGCTGGTTTAAAGACAGTTTCGATTCGGTCTTCGCTGATCCGGTCGTATTCTTCAGCCTCAGCATCGGTGGATTTCTGGCCATGATCCTGTTGCGGGGATGGTGGATCAAGGACACCGTTGCCTGGTCGCTGTTGAACGCGTCCCTGTTGTTCATGGGACTCAGCATGACCGACTGGGACTTTCGTCAAATCGTCGGTAAGCCGGACAACGTTCCAATCGTTGGCATGCTTTTCATTCTCGGGTATCTGAACTGGATCTATTTCCGTCGGGCGGTGGATAACGATCGCCGCATGGAAGAAGGTCGGCCGTTGTTTGAGCAGGAAGAAAACGAGAAAGTCCTTGTCTGGCCGGACCTGGTTTACACAGAGCTGATCTGCATGGTGCTTTTGACCGCACTGTTAATCTTCTGGGGCATTGCTCTGCAGGCGCCGCTCGAAGAGCCGGCGTCATCGGTGAAGACACCTAACCCGTCCAAGGCACCGTGGTATTTTCTGGGGCTGCAGGAGATGCTGGTCTATTTTGACCCATGGCTCGCCGGGGTTGTGCTGCCGGTTATTATCATTGGTGGCCTGATGGCGATCCCCTACATCGACTTCAACAGGACTGGCAACGGCTACTACTGCTTTAAGCAACGGGCATTTGCCGTAAGTACCTTTATGTTCGGCTTCCTGCCCTTGTGGGTGGCCATGATCGTCCTCGGAACCTTCCTGCGTGGACCCAACTGGAACTTCTTCGGCATTTATGAGCTCTGGGATGTGCACAAGGTAGAAGCGGCCAACAACGTGAACCTGTCACAGATCTTCTGGGAGTTTCCAGTCGCTCGCAGCCTGTACGGAGGAATCCCGAAGGGGGGCGACATTCTGACAATTCTGATTCGGGAACTTCCGGGCATCGTCGTCGTGGGGGCCTATTTTGCGGTTCTGCCGCCAATACTCGGAATGACCGTCCTCCGGCGCTTCATGGTGCGCATGGGAGTCGTCCGTTTTCTCGTGTTCTCGAATTTGATTCTCTGGATGGCCGTCCTTCCAATCAAGATGGTGCTTCGCTGGACGATGTCCCTGAAGTACATCGTGGGCATCCCGGAGTGGTTCTTTAATATCTGATTCATCCGTCTCTGAGATCGTTCGAACAAATTGCCAGTGGATGGCATTCCGGGAGAGCGGCTCGATCGTATCCAATAATTCGGCGCGCCCTGTTGTTCTGTTTCATCGTGAGTGTTCCTCACGCCAACAGAGCCGGAGCCTGATTCGACATGCCAGCAACCGAACATTTTCTGCGTAATCAAAACCGGATGCACACCGTCTTCGCGGTGAGTTGCGTCCTGATGTTTGTGGCCACGATTTGGATGATGGTCGAAGACCAGGCCGATGAATGGCGTGTTTATCAAAAACAGGGGTATGCACTGTCGGCGGCTGCCAAGGACCGTGAAATTGCTGCGCTGCAGACCGTGCAGTATGTCGCCGAGTCCGATGGCCTGAATGCTCAGCGACAGCAAACAGAAGACGCACTCAAAGAATTCGCGGACATGGCTGCTGAATTCGCCGCACGGCGGGACACTGCGACTCGCAAAGTCGAACAGCTGAGCGAAACTCTCAAATCTCTGGGAGCTGTCCGCGACGAGAAGCGAGCCAACTACAACCTGGCAGTGCGGGACGCGATTCCGACCACATTCACGATGACTGCGTTCGAGGAAGCTCAGGCGGAGGTCGATCAACAACAGCTTGAAGTGGAGGCTGCGGTTCGAGTACTGCAGCAGATTGGCGATCCGGCGCTGGCTGAAAACCCCGTCGAACGCGAACGCCGTGCACAGCTCATCAAACTTCAGCAGGAGCTGAAGTCCGTGAATGCCGCCTTCGACAAACTCACAGCGGATGCAACACTGCTGCAGGCGGCCAAAGAGAAAGAGAAACCCACCAAGTGGTACATGGCGCTCAAACGCTGGTCCATGGAATTGCCGATTTTGGACGGCTTCAACTCGCACCTGAGGACTCATCAGGACTGGCTTCCGGACCTTTTCCAGAAACTCGGCATGACTTCCATCGCTCGTTTCGATCGATGTCGCACCTGCCATATGAATGCGGACAAAACGCTGCCCGGCAATCTCATGGCCTATCCGCATGGCGACATTGAGTCGGAAGAAATCGCTGACTGGATTGCAGCAGACGAATTTCCACATCCTTTTGCGACGCATCCAAACCCTTCGCTGTACGTGACAGCGGCAAGCCCTCATCCAGTGGGCGAATTTGGTTGCACCATTTGTCACGACGGACAGGGGTCCGGTACCAGCTTCGGTGATGGTGAGCACACGCCAAACGATCCTCATCAGCAGGAACAGTGGGAAGAAGAATACGGTTACCATCCGAATCATTTCTGGGAGTATCCGATGCTCCCGGAACGGTTGCGTGAGTCGGGCTGTATCAAGTGCCACCACGATGTTGTGGAACTCGGCCAACATCCGGACTTTGGAGCATCTGCTCCCAAGGTGGTGCGGGGATTCAATTTGATCCGAAAATACGGTTGCTTCGGCTGCCATGAGATTCATGGTTACGATGGCGGAGTCGCTATTGGTCCGGACATGCGACTGGAACCACAGACGGAAGCAGACGCCATCGCCATCGCCAGTGATCCGAAGAAACATGCCGGGCTGTATCGCAAGGTGGGTCCCAGCCTGCGGCACATTGCGGCGAAAACCGGCGGCGACTTTATTGCTCACTGGACAAGGAACCCTTCAGCATTCCGGCCTTCCACGAAGATGCCACGGTTCTTTGGGAACAGCAATCAGCAGAGCGAGCAGGCAAAGGAGTATGCGAACGTCGAACTGGCCGGGGTGGCGTCTTTACTGACTGGGATCTCCGAAGATGTTGATTTGCTCAGTCCGGTGGATGGCTACCAGCCGGATGTCGAACGGGGCAAAACGTTGTTTGCGGAAAAAGGGTGTCTCGGCTGTCACACTCACGGTGCCATCGAAGGGTCGACAGAAACGTTTGGTCCGAACATCAGTGACATCCACCGCAAGGTGAAACGAAACGCTGACAATCCGGATTTCAGCGATTGGTTGTACACATGGATCCGTGACCCGACCCGACATCACAAACGTACGAAAATGGGCGTGTTGTTTTACGATGTCTATGAAGACGGAAAGCAGCCCACGGACATCGATCCGGCCGCTGACATTGCCGCCTGGCTGTTGAGTCTTGGGCCCGCCGACACATTCGAGGCGCCCGAATATACAGATGAGGCTCTGGACAGCCTGCTCGAATTGTTCCTTCGAAAATCACGCTTCAGCAAAGAAGCGGTTGAGCAGATACTGGCGTCTCACACGTTTCCTCAGAAGAAAGCCGACGTAAAAGGCGACGAAGCGGCAT
>JBDOMX010000034.1:0-3134 GCA_039831615.1 Planctomycetaceae bacterium | reverse complement strand
CGGCATTGGCCACGGAAGATGGTTCTGCGATCGAAGATCCGGAGGCATGGCATCGTGTGAAGCTGGATTACATCGGTCGCAAGACAGTGTCCCGCTACGGCTGTTACGGCTGCCATGACATTGCGGGTTTCGAAGAAGCCCGACCGATCGGAGCCGCCCTGCACGACTGGGGTCGGAAGGACACGAGTAAGCTGGGCCTCGAGCACATCGAAGAGTTCCTGCATCATCACGGCGAGCCGGAAGACTCAGAGTTTTCGTCGACTCTCGAACGCGTCGAACATGCACTGGATGCAGCTGCAGGCGGCGGAGTTGAGACAAAGTCCTTTGCGGATAAAGAAGAAGAAGAACGGGAACTGTCAGCAGCGTTTTACGTTGACAGCCTGATCCACCATGGCCGGCCTGGATTCCTCTGGCAGAAGCTGCGAGATCCTCGCAGCTACGACTTCGAAGAAACCGGGACCAAAGGGCACGACGAGCTGCTGCGAATGCCGAAATTCCCGCTGCAGGAAGATGAGATTGAAGCGATTGCGACCTTTGTTTTGGGCCTTGTCGCTGAACCTCCGGCGACGAAATACATTTATCAGCCGAAGGAGCGCGACCGCACCCGAATTGAAGGTGAATTCCTGCTGGCCAAATACAACTGCACGGGTTGCCACATGCTGGAACTGCCCCAGGTGACGTTTGGCGTTGATGTTGAAGAGGACATACTCGCGACAGAACTGACCCCGGCCGACCATCCGGAAGGCCTTGAATTGCTGCTGCGACTTAGAGAGCCCAAACAGGCACTCACAGGCGAAACGGCGACGTTCACGATCGAAGAAGAACAGGTCACGCTGCCGCTGGCGACGGTTCACGGGTTGCGCATGGTGCTGCCCGATCCGGAAGAAGAAGATCCGGCCTTCCGTGAGAGTGGCTATGACACCTACGACGTCGTCGACTTTGGCGAGGGAGACGATGCCAAACGACTGCTGCCCTCTTCTCGAGTGACCATCGCGGAATCGAAACTGGTCGAGTACAAAGACGGTCGTGGCGGCCGTTTCGCTGAATGGCTGGTTGATCATCTGGTTGAAACCAAAACCGACGGAAACCGGCAGCTCGCATGGCAGGCCAGCCCACCGCCTTTGTATCAGGAAGGGGTCAAAGTTCAGACGCCCTGGTTGTACCAGTTTCTGTTAGAGCCGGCGACGCTTCGGCACACCACCGCCCTGCGGATGCCTCGTTTCAATATGAGCACGCAGGAGGCCCGCGTACTGGCCAACTACTTTGCAGCCGCCGATGGTTCTGACTTCCCGTATCACGAGCAGCAGGCAACCAACCGGGAATATCTGGCGGCTCGCCAGCAGGAGCTGACGTCGACCGGGGTCCTGTCAGACGGACAGGACTACCTGCACGAAGGCTGGCGGTCACTCAACGGTCCGCTGTGTAGCAAATGTCACTCCTTTGCGGGCCGAAAATTCAAAGTGTCGGATCCCAAAAAGGACATTCAGGGGCCCGATTTGAATCGCGTTCAACGTCGGTTGAGGTCGGATTGGGTGAAGCTTTGGTTGTACAACCCCAAATGGATCATTCCCTATACGTCCATGCCGCTCAACTTCCCGTACAACAACGGTGCTCAGTTTCCGGATCTCTACAACGGCCATGCCCCTGCGCAGGTGCGGGGGACTGTGGATGCACTGTTGAATTACACGCGGATGATGGAAGAAGTGGGACCGGTCCAGTACGTGCCGCCCGTGAAAGAAGCGTCGGGGGATGCGGATTCGCAGGCCGGGGTGAAGCTTCGATCAAAGACGCCGCTTCAGGCACTGGCCGAGTCAAACCAGGTTCGATCCGGGAACAATCGATGAAATCAATTTCAACAATCGCATTGATGGTCGGTTGCCTGCTGTGCTTCAGCGGTTGCGATAATGGGGGACTGGGTGGCGGCGCGTATCAGGCGACGTCAGTGATTGTTCTGCCTCCTGATCTCACCGTTGACTCCGAACAGTCAGACACTGAGGAAACGGCGGCGACGCCCACGGCTTCCGGCGGGAGTGGCCCCGGGCAATTCAAAGGACGCGTTGTGCTGACCGGGTCCGCTCCGGAATTAGCCCCGTTGATTGCCCAGGGAGCGGATGTCAAAGACGCTGAGGTTTGTGCTGCCGTAACTGTGCCGGATGAACGTCTGGTGATGGGTGCAGGGAATGGCGTGGCGAATGTGTTCATCTACCTGCAAAAAGTCCCTAAAGGAACACCAAAACCTGAGGTCACAGACACGCCGGTGATCTTCGATCAAAAGAATTGTCATTTCCTTCCACACTGCCTTGTGGTTCCCGTCGGTCAGACTGTCAAGGTTCTCAGTGACGATTCCATTGGTCACAACACACATACGAATCCGAAAAGAAGCACCGGTGTCAGTCAGGCGGTGGAGGGCGGAGATCGTGTGGGTAAACTTGAATTCGCCTACAAGGCCGCGGAACGAGAACCCTGCCGGGTGACCTGTGATTTTCACTCCTGGATGATTGCCTGGCACCTGCCGCTTGATCATCCCTACGTGGCTCTTACAGACGCGGACGGGAATTTTGAAATCAATGACCTCCCGGCGGGCAACCACGTCTTCACGGTTTGGCACGAAGCGGCCAAAGGGAAATTTGTGAATCGAAAACTGAAGATCAAAGTTGCGGCCGGACAGATAACAACCCAGGAAATTGAGTACGCGGCGTCACAGCTTGAACTCTAGTCACGCACACAGTCCATTGAACAAATACATGACACTTAAGAGTCGGATCATGTTGACACTGATCAACAGAATTTCCCTCCCCCTGTTTGCGGCCGCAGTGTTGACCATTGCCGGTTGTTCTGACGGGGGCAATTCGAACTTTGTGTACGGCCCGGCGACTCTGGGGCTGATTCAGGAAGCTCAAAACGGCATCGGAGATGCCCCGGGTGTCAAAGGACATCTCGACACGCGCTTCGGTGATCCCCAGAAAGTTCGTTTCTGGTCAAAACTTCCGCTCGACGCTGGTGGTGAATTTGGGTCTTTCGTTTCAACGTCCGATCCTGCGAAGGCCGTCAAGGAACTGATCCTCTCGTTTGACGAGCCACCTGAGGCATTTACCGAGAGCACCCGCCTGCTGCAGTTTGTGACAGGAGAAGCC
>JBDOMX010000609.1:0-2273 GCA_039831615.1 Planctomycetaceae bacterium | reverse complement strand
GTGACTGTTTTTGCACACGGAGGATCGTCACTTTCGCCAATCGCTGGAATACCTTATTGCAACCTGATTTACGACGGAAACTGGCGCTGTCCAACTAGAGCAGTTTTCGAAATGTCGTGGCGGGTTTTGGCTCGCGGGGGCAATGGATGACGGGCTCTCGCACCTCCTCCGCGGCCACGAGTCAGCGTAATACGCTGTAAGTCCCGTTTCTTACAGGGAGCGTCAAACGGGGACTGGCTCATTGCACGCAGGTTGAGTTCATTCCAGTCGTTGCGGCGCGGAGGCAATGTGCCTGTTTGCAAACGTCGTTGCCTGGTCAACAATATCAATGCCAACCCGTCTGCTCCACGCGTCCATGATTCGGCGAAAGATCTTTCCCGGGACGCCTGCACCGATCGGGGAACCATCGACGGCAGCCACTGGCAGCAGGCACGGCGATGTGCTGCTGAGAAACATCTCATCTGCTGACACCATATCGTCCGGTGTGACGTCACGATGCAGGAAAGCAATATCAAGTTCCTGAGCAAGTGACTTGAACACTCCCACACTGACGCTCGGCAGAACCTTTTGTTCCATGGGAGCCACAAGACCTTCATCGACACGGAACAGAACGACGCTTGCCGTCGACGCCTCCGCCAGAAAACCATTTTGGTCCAGCAGGACCGCCCGGGCACCTGGCCGGATCCTTGCAGCCTCGCGGTCGGCCAGGAAATAATGCATTCTGCTGCGACACTTGAGTTCCGTCGGCCAACAGCTGGCAGGCACCTGACGAATGCTGGACACAACCAGAGTTTCTCCTGTCGTGTACTTGTCGTGCCAGCGATGAAAACCAAGGGGACTCGTATGCATTCCCACGGTCGCACCGGAATCACTCGTCGATGCGAGTGCAGCATAAGGTCCTGGCGTCACAAATAAGGTCAACCCGAGATCGTCTCCTGGCTGTAGCAGGCTGTGGTTCCGGGAAACAAGGGATCTGGCTGCGTTCTTCAAAACGGCAATGTCAAGATCATCGATTCCGATGATGTTCAGCGAGTGAGACAGCCGCCGCATATGCTCATCGAGCTGAAACAGCCGACCGCCAAAGGTACGGAACTGTTCAGAGACCGTCGCCCCCTGAACGAAACCTGCATCGGTGACACTGACTGAAAGTTGTTCCGACGGAACCTGTTGGCCGTTGAACCAGGCAAGTTGATCCATGTTTCCGGGGCACCCTTTCCAGTCAGTTGTCTCAGTAAACGTACACCACACCCTGTAACAGTCACTGCGGCACGTTAGGGCAGTTTTCGAAATGTCGTGGCGGATTCTGGCTCGCGGGGGCATTGGATTACGGGCTCTGGCACTGCCTCCGCGGCCACGAATCAGCGTAATCCGCTGTAGGGCAGCCTGTCACAGACGATCGCCATTGTGCCTTAAACGTGCGGACCCGTGTAGGAAGTCAGCACCTTCATGTAATTGGCACGTTCAAGAGCAGCTGCGTTCGGACAGTTTTGATAGCTCATTCCACCTTTGAATTGAGAGACTGATGCATAGCCGTGTTCCCGCAGCCATCCCTCAAGCTCGTCGAGCATGCTGCTGACGACTTCCGGTCCGCGTCGCAGGATCGCGCTGGCGATCATGGTGACATCGGCACCCGCCATGAGTAGTTTTACAACGTCTGTGTGGCTGTGAATGCCGGAAGTCGCAGCCAGTGAGGCGTCGACCTGTCCGCGCAGGATCGCCACCCACCGCAACGGGAGTCTCATCTCACTGGAATGACTGAGATCGATGCGTGCGTCGATCTCCATGGTATCCAGATTGATGTCCGGTTGCATGAAGCGGTTGAACAGGACCAGACCATCGGCACCACCCTCACTGAGCTTCTTCGCGAAGTTGGCCAGGGAGCTGAAATACGGACCAATTTTGACGGCCAACGGGATCTTGATCTGTGACTTCACCTCAGCAACCAGTTCCAGATAGTTATTCTCCACCTGTTCAGCGGTGACGCTGGCGTCAGTCGGAAGATAATACATGTTGAGTTCCAGTGCCCACGCTCCCGCAGATTCGATTCTTTTGGCGTAGCGAGTCCACCCTCCGGACGTCACACCGTTCAGACTTCCGATGATGGGCAGATTGACGGCTTCGCAGGCACGTTCAATGGTTCGAAGATAGGTAAGCGTTCACGGCCCGAGGAGGAGCGATTCGGTTTTACGATGTTGAATTGCCTGGCGAACGAACTGTAGTACGGACCGTTTTTGCTGCCGGCACGTTTCGATTACCGTCAGCATGACCTCGAC
>JBDOMX010000718.1:0-9839 GCA_039831615.1 Planctomycetaceae bacterium | reverse complement strand
ATCATCCCTCCACCGACAGCCTCAAGGGAAAGAGACAAAGCGCCGGATGGAACGAGCAGTTCCTCGCCGAAACACTGCAATTTACGCACTGAAACTTCGCGCCCCCTCTGCGTCAGCGGACCCAGGAATGGCGGGCGGGTTTGGGTTCGTTGATTGCATCGCGACCTCCGTGAGTCGTTGTCTGTGGACGAAAGAAACGCGGTTGATCATCTCCCAATCAACCAGCAATGACCCACATTAACTAATCGACCCAAATCGCGCCAGTCAATATTGCCACACCCAACAGGGACTGTGGACCCGCCGTTTCGCGGACTCAATGCGTCATCCCGTAAACGGCCAGGTTCAGTGCGAGTTTCCTGCCGTCGTCCGGGGAAATGCCACGGCCAACGTTGCAGCTGTTATTGGCGCTGAAGGCGCAACACAGTCCGTCTTCACACAACACCGCCACCAGACGGTCATCCACAAACAGTCCCTCGAGACGGACGTCCGCGTTGCGGTGCAGGCTCCGGACCTGATCAATACGGTAGAATGTGCGGTAAATCGAGTGCTCGTACGGCAACACCCGGACGGACTCACCCGCAAACAGTCGGGCCATTTCGCGTCGCCACGCGCGCGGAAACTCGGGGTTTGTACAGCATCCGGATGCAAACAGAAACCCGCCGTGTTTCAGGTAGATCTGAAGATTTTTCAGTTCCTGCTGTCCCAGCACGAAGTCGTTGTGACCGTTCATGAATACAAACGGCGTTTCGAACAATTCGGGGTCGGTTAGAGCAACCTTTTTTTCGTCGCCGATGCGGATTGTCGACACTTCCGACACAAGTCGCGTCAGGTTGCGGCCGACCCCAGTGCAGTCTTTGCCGTCATTCTTACTGTACTTCACACGCCCCATAAAAAACGAAGTATGGCGATTATCCAGGTCCTGCGCAACGATCAAACCGGAGGTCAGTACGCAGGTCATAATTCCGACAAGGCGAAATGTTGGCATCGTCATCCTCCGACTGTGGAAACAAAGGGAACGTCGGGAAAACTCGTGGTCCGGGTTCATGTCATTCCCCAGCGTTTGCGACACAACCACTCAACGCACTGGCAACCAACGAGCAGCAACATTGTCCAGGCATTGACGCCGGCGGGAACGGACCGCTGGATGTCGTGTGAGCGCGTTTCGTTCGGGTCCAGATACGGATTAAGCAGGGCCGCAATATCGCTGCAATCCTCAGCCGCGACAGCAACGCCGCTGCTGACCGCAGCCCACTGCCTGAGCGTGTCCATATTGCGGGCTGTCGAAACGTACTCGCTGGACACGTCAGAGATCTCGATTGTCCGGCTGGCCATCACGGACTTGCTCTGATCTTCGACAATCGCTGTGAACGTCCCGGCCGCGTCGGCGGGAAACGTGACATCCCGGTTCTGACCCGGTCCCAGTTGAATTTGTTCCTGCACGACTTCATGTCCGTCGCTATCCGTCACGCGTACAAGGAAACTCAGTCGTTCACTGTTCTGCTGCCGCGCGTCAGCACGACGCTCGACTGTCAATTGAACTGTCTCACCCGGGATCAATTGCTGATCGCGCAATGTCAGACCGATGCGTTCATGTCCGGCTTCGCCAAGGAAACGAAACAACTGCTGCCAAAAGCGGTCGAAATGGTCAGTGTCGCTCTGTTTTGCCAGGCGCCATCGCCAAAAATTTTGCATACAGATCACGGAAGAGATTCCATTGCCAAATTGTTGAGAGGCCATCACAACCGGCGGACGACTCCCTGCGGGGCGGGAATGTTCCAGCCAGACCTGAGCTCCAGGCTTAACGGCATCGACGGTGGCATAGTTGGTGAATGTTGGCAGATTTGACCAGGCTCCCTGAGTATTCGCGCTGTCACTGATACGGAAGACAGGATGGGTCAGGGATGGCTCGGTCAGCAGCAGTCGAATCGGAGAGTTGGACGCAGCGACGGATTGAGCCGCGAAACGCACTGGCAGCAGTTCTTCGACCCGACTGTCTTTCCACGAAGCATTGAATGTGTTCGGGCCGCCGATCATTAATACGCCACCACCGAACTCGCCGCAGAACCGCGCCAGCAGCTCCTGCTGATGCGGTGTCAGATCGCGCGGCTTTAAATTGGACAGTACGACCACGCGGAACTCGGTCAGTTTTTCGATCGTAGACGGAAAGCCGTCGACCAGATCGATGTCGTTCTGCACGTTTTCAAAGAACTTCGAGGTGCTGGCCGTGCGACTGAGCCCCGCCAGTTTGATGGTGGGATCGCTTCGCAGGGCGATGTGGATGAACTTGTAGTCCCAGGTGAGGCCTCCCTGCAGATACAACACGCGGAGGTCGCCGTCAGCCACAACGCGGACGGTGTCGGAAGATTCGGTTCTGGTAGACACGATGTCTGGATCCTGCGGCGGCATCAGTTGCACGGTCCACGAATGAATGCCTTCAATACTCTCGACAACATCGAAGCTCTCCTGCCAGTTACGAGCGCCTGTGTAACCGGGAATGGTGCGGCGTTTGACCAATTGGCCGTCCTTCATCAGCAACAGATCAAAGCTCGGCATGGTGGCGCCGGTCGACCGCAGGCGCGCCGCGACCTGAAATCGCTGCTCCGGCGAAACGATCGCAGGCGCTACGACCTGTTCCAGACTCAGCATACGGCTGTCATTTTCACTACCGAAACCGATTCCAATAAAGGGGACACCGTGTGTGAGCAAAGCCGACACCGCACGGGAATTGTCGCTGTCCTGCGTGACCGCTCCATCAGTCAGAGCAACGACGGCCAGGGGCGGCAGATCCTCTGTGACAATGCTGTGCACAATTGCGCGCGAGAGATTCGTTTGCATTCCACTCGGTTTCGACTCCGCGATTTGCGGGCCACTGGCAGTTTCGACATCTTCGGCAAACAGCAGCGGAACCACGGCGATGTCAGCGGAATCCAGCACGGGCAGCAGTGAGTCGCGAGCGAAATCAATGGCCCGATGGTAGCGCATTTCGTCCCCTTCCCGCAGCGACATGCTCTGGCTGCGATCGACCAGCAGTACAACTCGTTTGTTCGGGTTCTGTGTGTTCTCCGATTCGGTCCACACCGGACGGGCCACCAGCAGGATCAGCATCAGAAAGACTGTCATCCTCAGTCCGGTCAGCATGACGACGCGCCGGCGAGGAATACCACGACGCAACAGCAACCGCACAAACGGTGTCAGCACAGCGCAGGTGCCAAGCAGCCCCGGCAGAAGCACCGACGGGTGTTGCAGCGTCAGATTGTTCATGGCTCCTCCGAGAGCGTCTCAAAGTATTTCTGAATCGACTCGCGGTAGTCCGCCGGGAACCTGGTGGGATCAATACGAGTTGTGGGAACGACCGCGTTCCCTTCTACAGGCGACGGTGCCACCTGATGCTGCAGTTTCTGAATGTCGTCGCGGAGCTTTTGCAGTGTCAGGCCATTGACCGGAGTGGTTGGTTCTTCAATTTCCTGACGCATCTGCCGCAGCAGCAGTTGTGCACGATCGTCGTTCCCATACTCGGCCGAAATCCCCGCCGCCAGGTCTGCGACCCCACCCCGCCGCAGGCCACTGTTGCTCTCGGAAGACAGCGTGTGGTTTGCCTGACGTCGCGCGGCGCTTTCCAGCTGGCGCAAACCGCGGCTGATTGCCTGTTGCCCGTCCGGACGCAAAGAATCTGACTGGCTGGACTGACCATCGGCCTGACCCCCACGATTCATGCCAGGGATCGTCGCGTCGAACGCCTGGGCCAGCTCCTGCAGGCTCTGCCGCAACTCGCCGGATGCAGCGGCTGTTTGTTGTGGCCCGTCCGCCGACTCCAGCTGATCGCTCTGACCATCAAGCTGTTGCCGTTTTTCGTTCGACAGCGCGGCCTGCAGTGGTGTCTGCCCGGAATTGCCGCCGCCAGCTCCTGAACCGGTCGCCTGTCCGAGCTTCTGACACTGGCCAGCCAGGGCTTTGCACTGTCCGGCCGCCTGTTGCTTCTGATGTTGCGACACAGACTCAGGATTCTGCTCGAACTGCTGCAACCGTTTCATCATTTGCTGCATGTTCTGACGCACCTGTTGTGCGTTCAACAGGGAGTTTTTCTGCTGCTGCTGTTCGAGGGAGTTGTCCAGTCGCTGCAGTTCCTCAGCAGCCTCAGCGGACAGTTCTGATGCACGACCACTCTTGTCCGTCAACGATTGCCCTGCCCGCTGCATGGCCGATTTCGCCGCCTGACATTCGCCCTGCGATTCACGAAATTCCTGAGGGTTCTGCCGGATGAACTCATCCAGCGATTCCTCAAGTTGCTTCTGCCTCTGTGCAATCTGCGGGTATTCTTCCTGCTGCTTGCGTTTATTGTTCGCTAACCGTTGAATGTTTCGCTGCCGGCCCAGCGTTTTCTGCACAAATTCGCGGGCAGAGGTGAGACCTTCCTGCTGCTGCCGCATTTGTTGCATCCGCTCTGCAATCTGCTGCTGCATGAGGTCTGCTGCCTGCTGCTGCAGGCCCTGCGACAATGACTGCGACAGCTGCTCAAGGGCGTTTCCGACGTCTCGGGCCGCTGCGCCTCGGGCCGCGGCATCCCGGTGCTGACACATGCTCTGACTCTGTTCGCGAATCTGTTGGTCAAGTTCGGGGGTCAGCCGCTTTCGCAGTTCACTGTGTCCAGGTTGCTCAGACGTTTCCGGAGTGTCATCCGACGTCTGTGCCTGAGACTCGTGCTGTTTCACAAGTTGATCCATTTCGTCCAGCAATTCGCCCGTTTCCTCGACGGTTTGCCGGAGTTGTTCCGTCGGGATGATTTCAGCCTCTTGTGCGATGGCAGCATAGTCGTCGATGTTCTTCTGCAGACGCTTTTGCAGCGTCTCGCCCTCGGTCAGTTCATAGTCCTGCTTTTGCTGTTCCATTTCGCGGGCAAGTTCCTGCAACTGTCGGCCGGCCTCGTCTGCCAGATCGGGAGCGACCGCGGCCGGCTGCTGCAGGGATTCGGCAGCCTGCTGCATGGATTCGCGCGCCCGGTTGAACTGAACGGTCAGATCGCGAAATGGCTGCGGCCGAGCCTCGCGCAGATTCTTCAGTCGTCGGGTGAGCTGGTTCTGCGCTGCAGCAAGTTGCGGAAACTCGCCCGTGGTTCGCGCTTGGATCTGCTGATTCAGCGTTTGTTGTTCTTCTGACAGCGAGTCGAGCTGACTGGCCAGTGACGATACGTCGGCAGCTTCTCTGTGGAACTGCTCAACCAGGTCGGCAAGTTTTTCATCTGCCTGCGCGACCTGTGACGGCGTCTGCCGAGTCAATTCATCAATCGCCAGCTCACGAAACACGTCGGAATGTGTCCCCAGCAGTTCTGAGAACCGCTGCCTGGCGTGTGTCAGTTCGAGCAGTGCAGTCAATTCGTGCGGCTGCGCTGCACGGGCGTCGTGTTCCCCAAGTGACCTTTCTGCCTCATGCAACGCGTCGCTGGCTCGATCAAACGACTCCGACAACCTGGCAGTGCTCTCGCGACCGAGCAGGTTGAGAAGTGTGACGGCGAGATAGCGGCTTGAATCTCGCAGATTGTGTTCTTCACGGGCAAGGGCCTTCAGTCGCCTGGATTTTTGATCACCGCCGGATGACGGGAGCCGAGCGGTCTGCCGGATCACCTGCTGCTGACGTTCGATGAGTCCGGTGAGCCGGTCAATTGTCTCCCACGCACGCCGGGGCAGCTCGTCAAGTTCGTCGCGGGTGGGAATGATTTCAATGAAGTACATGGCGGAGTCATAAGTGACGCCATCTTCGCAGGTCGCGGTCGCGCGGTAACGCAGAACGTCCCAATCTTGCAATGGGAACTGCACCGGCTCAATCACCGGCTGATGCACCGCATAACGGCGGTCATCCGCTGGTGGCAGTTTGTGCGAATGTTCGCGTTCTGCGTTGACGGCAGTCAGCCATTCGACTGACTGAATTGCACGACTGGCCGCCGCCTCGATCACCAATGGAATATCTTCGTGCCTGGTGACTCGCAAATCACGTCCAGGTTCGCTGATCCGGACTTCGCCCCACGGCTCCGTCGGAGCCGGCGGCGGAGCAACCTCCACCAGTTCTTCCGGCAGTATGTCGGGGATCTCCAGCGGTCTCTCAGTGGCGGAGGTTTCCGCAGATAATGACGCGACCGCCTGCAGGTGACGCAGCGGCTGAAAATGTGAATAGAACCAAACCGTCGAGAACAGCAATACGGCCAGCAGAGCCGTATGCGGTAGAATTCTGTGCCACGAGAACACGTGTTGCTGCGCTGTATTCTGCAGGATGTTTTGTACCTGCGCTTCAATAGCATCGTGGAACATTTCCGCCTGTGCGTTCCTCTGACGGCCTTCGAGTTCGACGAGTGTGTTCAACCGGTCCATCAGCGGCTGCTGCGCCTGTTCAACGGATTCCGCCAGCCAGCGGCGGTTGAGCTGGCGATCAATCGTGATGATCAATACGGCAACCATGCTCATCGCCAGAACCACAAAAAACAAACCAGTGACCGACCAAAATACAGCGCTGCTGGTGATCCACTGTTGTACGAGCGCCAGTCCGAGCGCCAGGACCACGCCGCACTGAATCGCCGCAATGGTCGCGGACACGCGAATAATCTGCTGCCACTTCCAGGAGACGGCGGCAGTATTTAACGCGTGTTCGATACGTGCAGGGGCCGCTTTCATGTCTGTGCTCCTCTGTTCCGTGACAGATCTTCAGTGGCGGGGTTCGTGCGAAACGCCACCCAGACAGTTTCAATGAACAACGCGATCAGCGCAGCCAGCAGAAGCCACCACCAGATTCGCTGTTGCAGGATTTCAAGGGTCGACAGCGCGAGATCTGTTTCCTGGGATGGTGCTGCGAATTCCGTGTTGTCCTGAGGCTGCTGCCACAGAGCCAGTGCCTGCGGCTCCGCCTCGTAGCTCAGTTCAGATTCCTCCGCGGCCGGGTTCACATCGAGAACCGATTCCATGTCGCCCGATTCCCGATATCGCACTGCGTAATGTCCGGGCCGCGCGGGCAGCCGGAACCTCGCCTGGCCATCGATCACATCGGCACGAATCAGCGTTCCCTGATCCGTGACTCCTTTCACCGTGTCAGCTGGCACCAGGATAACCTGATCGGTATCTACTGAGCGCGGAACACTCCAGACAACCGACTCGCCAGGCTCATACGATGTCTGCGAGGCGACTTGCTCACGAACGTGGTTCAGGCATTTGTCGAGAAACGGAATGAAGGTGGGGTGGATCGGCCAGTTGGTATCGGTCCGGTCAAAAGAGAATGCGAACACCAGCAAACGGCCAGTCGTGTTGGTCACTTCAAAGATCAGCGGGTCACCGGACGCGGAAAATGCGAGCGGCATTGCCTGTGCGACCTGCACACGGCGATATTCTTTGATCCTGATCTCCTCAAGATTCCCGAAGTCGGCGGATCGGAATGGCTGAAAGATGGGATGCTCACTGAATACGTAACGGAAGGTTTCCGCGGATCCCCTTCGCCGGGTTTCCGGCTGCATTGCTATTCCCAGCTCCCGGAGGAACCCGGCGATGAGTGGCGATGCACGGTCGATCAGCAGAATCACGCCGCGGCCTGCGTTCAGAGCATCCCGGACCTGGTCACGCGACAACGACGAGGTCAGCCTGTGACTTTCAACGCACAGCACATCGGGAGGATTTTCGTCTGAGCCGCTGCCCGTAGTGTTTTCGCTCTGAAAGCGGCCCTGCATGACTTCCGGCGAGAGCGCTCGCTGGAGAAAGATCGAATCGGCCATCAGCCCGATTCGCCCGGGGCGCACGGGAGGCAGCGAAAACACAACGCGGTCGTCAGCCGACATGACGTCCGGGCCGCCCTCGATCAGCACCTCTCCCAGCAGCCACTGATCGGGGTCGGACTCCCAGACCGCATGAACATTGAGCGTGTCCGCTGCATCGGTGTTCGCAGTCAGTGTGACATCCGTTCTGGCAACTTCATGACGGTTCGATCGGAATACGATCGTGACCTGTCCGAAATTACCACGGAAAACGACTCGCAAAGCGCATTCGACCATTGATCTGCCATTTTTTGTGAATCGTCGTGCGAGTGGGTCGAGGAGCCCGATGTTCTCTCGGCTCACGACATCGACGGATGGCAGCTTAACGTCGATGCCCTTCAGGAACGGTTGTGACTGCAGGCCTTCAGACCACTGATTCGCCTGGCTGTCGCTGATCAGTTCGATGCTGCGTTTCCGGCCAAGGGATGTCTGCAGCAGTTTGCCGGCGGCCCGAAATGCATCGACAAATGAACCTCGTTCGTACGAAGGTTCCAGTTCCCGGACATGTTGGGCGGCAAGCGTCGCGTCATCAGCGAATCCGGCGACAACCTGCGGCAGCGACGTGAGTTCGATGACGGCCAGTTGCTGCCGCACGTCATTCGCGGCCAGCTCATCTGCAAGAGAGTCTCGCGCGGCCGCGAACGCTCCGTCGGCCTGATGGCTAAGCGTGTTGTCGAGGATATAAACACGACTTTCTTCAATAATGATCGGGGCAGAGTCTTCCTGATACGGCCAGGCAAATGAGGCGACCAGAAGCAGCAGCGCCAGCAACCGGAGCAGCAGCAGGAGCCAGTCTCGCGGCCACATTGGACGTGAACGTGCCAGCGGCTGGTCGTCCAGAAACCGCATGGCAGAGAATGCCACCAGGTTTGTTTCGTCGCGCCGTCGCAGATGCAGCCAGAAGGGCACTGCGACACTCAGTGCTCCCAGCCACATCAGCGGATACAGAAACGACAAACTCACAGCAGTCGCTTTCGTTGAGTCAGAAACAAAGTCAGCGCCTCCCACGGTTCCTGATCGGTGCGGATCAGACACTGTGGCATTTCAAGGGTTCGAAACAGCTCGCGATGCTCCTGCATAAACGTCTCAAATCGCGTCAGATATCGTTCACGCGAGGCTTTCGGATCAACCGTTCTGCGTGTGCCGCTTTCCAGATCCGAAAAAACGGAACTCTCAGCAAATGGAAACTCGATTTCGTCACGATCGAGTATCTGGAAGATCAGGCATTCGTGTCCGTCAAAGCGGAGCCGCCGGAATGACTCGGTGATGCTGGCGGCTTCTTCCAGCAAATCGGAGAAAAACAATACGACGCTGCGACGGTGAATCAGCTGCACGACGTGTTCCAGTAACCTGGCCAGTCGCGGGCCGCCCGCCGGAACCATGCCCTGCAAACGACTCAACAGCAGCCCGAACTGGCTGGGCTTCTGGGACGGTCTGATGAATTCCGCACCCGTCGCAGCTTCGTCCATCGTCAGCAATCCGACAGCGTCATTCTGCCGCAGCATCAACGATGTCAGCGCGGCAGCCAGGGTCTGTGCAACCTCCAGTTTGGAACCCCAGGCGTCCCGCCCGCGATAGGACATCGACGCGCTGGTGTCGATGACCACGTACATCCGCACATTCGTTTCCTGCGTGTACTTCTTGACACACAAACGATCGGACCGCGCATACAGGTGCCAGTCCAGATGTCGCAGATCGTCGCCGGGCTGATATTCGCGATACTCACTGAACTCGACGCTGAGACCATGAAACGGGCTCTGATGCAGGCCGTTCAGGAATCCTTCAACGATGTACCGCGCCTTCAGGTCAAGGCTGTTCAACAGCGACAGCACCTGCGGATCAAAGCGGTCAATGACTCGTGAGTGATCGCTGTCGGTCATTATGTTTCAGATCCCGATCATGCAGCCGGAGTGACTGCGTGGTTCGCCTGCCGGCAGGTGGCGAGTTCCCTGCCCTCGCAGTATTCAGACGCGCCATCCATGCTGCAGGCTGTCGGTCTATGTCGAAACCACATCCTGCGGTACCTCTTCAAGCAGTTGTTGAATGATTGCATCGG
>JBDOMX010001014.1:0-2276 GCA_039831615.1 Planctomycetaceae bacterium | reverse complement strand
AGTACGAGGGTGGTCATAATCAGCGCCGTGCCAACCCCGGTGAACGCTCGGCGAATGGCTTCCAGCGTCCCTGAGGACTCCTTCAGCTCCTCATGATAACGCGAGAGAAAGTGAATCGTGTCGTCCACCGCAATGCCCAGGCAAATCGTGAAACAGCACACCATCACGACTTCCAGGTTGTACCCGGAGACAACCAGCCACGTCCCGGACAGCACCAGCGGAAAGAGATTTGGCACGATGGAGATGAGTCCGATGCGGACAGAACGAAACACGAACGCCAGCACCACAAAGATAATGACGGAAGCCGTGCCCAGACTGGCCGCCAGGTCGACGACAATCTGGTAGAGATTCCGCCATCGTCTGGCAGCAGATCCGACGAGTTCGAATTCGAAGCCGGAGAATTGTGTGGCGAATCCGGCGAGTGAAGCTTCCACCCGTTCAAAGACCGGTCCGTAGCGGGCAATCCCGAGATCCTGCACACGAAACGTGACGATCGCACGACGTTCCTCCGGCGAGATAAAGATGTCCTTGATCGGGGGAGGCAGCAACTCCAGCATTGACATCCGTTCGGCCAGTGGACCACTGCCCGGCTGAGCTTCGATCAGGTCGCGAATGGACAACGGATGACCAATGAGCTCTTCGGTCCGCAGGATATCGTCCACGGCCATCACGGCCTCCAGGATGAGCGGATCATCCGCACGGACATGCTCCGGCCAGTGCACCTCGATCTGACTGGATTCCAGGCCGCCCAGCACCTTATCGAGGTGATTCATGGCGATCGTGGCTTCCGCGTTTGCCGGCAAATTATCTCTGGCTCGCTGGTCCGGTTCCAGCGTCAGACAAACGGCAAACAAGACGACAGTTGCCACAATCCCCGTCAGGCTCAGAATCCGGCGATGCTTCAGCACGACATCGATGAGTCCGCTGATTCGACTCAGATGGCGATCGATGAGGCTGTTCTCCAGTCCCACATGAATGTCACGGCCCAGACGGGTTGAACACAGAAGCGGGATGATGGTGACCACAGACAGGAAACTCATCACCACGCCAATCACACAGCACTTCCCAAAATCCTGAACCATCGAGTGGTCAGCCAGCGTCAGCGATGCAAATCCAATCGCCGTGGTGAAGGAGGTCAGAAAACAGGCGAATCCCACCTGCTGCAGCCCCTTTTGTGCCGCCTCCTGAGCGGACATTCCGGATGCCCGCAATTTTCTCGTCTGCACCATCAGATGCACGCCGTCGGTAATCGCGACCAACGCCACCAGTACCGGAAGCACGATGTCGATCAGGCCATTGTTCTCGCTGTACTTCACGAATTGAATCATGCCCAAAGTCCATGCGACGCCGACGGCCGGTGCGATGGAAACGATCACCACGGTTTGCAGGCCGCGAAATAGAATCAGCGCCATCAGAGCGATCATGCCGAAGCCCACGGACATGAACAGCGTCTGATTTGATTCGTGCTGGCCGACCGCGGCAATGAAGGCGGGATAGTTCCCGGTGACCTGAAACTTCAATTCCAGTTCAGGAAAGTCGGCCGCCGCTGCGATCGCTGTTTTTTTCAGCTCGCTTGTGACCTCTTCGTTTGAGAAGACAAAGTCGAGGTCAAATGTCAGCAGCATCAGCAGGGTCTCGGCATCCTGACTGAGCAACTGCCCCACGACAAGAGGATTGTTCAGCGCCTTTTCTTTGGCCGCGGCAAACCGACGGTCCGAAGCTCCCGACCGAGGAAACAGGGGCTCGGACAGCCCAAAGACGTTGAGGACGGGAATACGATCCATCCACAACACATGGTTCACGTAATCAAGTGATTCCAGCTCATCAACAATTTGACGCAGCGCGGTAGCGCCATCTGGTGTAAAGAGGTGTTTCGATTCGACCACCAGAATCGAATGGGAATCAAACATACCTGCCGCGCCGCCACGACGTCGACGATTGCGCCGCGCCTGCGAGTCATCATCAACGGCTTCGCTGCCTGCGTCGTCGGACAGGACCAACTGCTGGAGCTCAGTGAACTTCCAGCCAATCACGGCTGCGGCGGAGAGGAGCACAATTAACAGCAGCGACGGCCAGCGCCGTTCAACGGACCAGGACGCAAGACGGCGAAAAAGACGATTCATGAAAGGACCAGTTGAACGCGGCACACAGGACAGGATGAAATGGAGTTCGACATCAATGGTAAAAGTTTGCCTCCTCAGAAGAAACAGTGGGTAAAGTTTGGCATGGGTAGGTCTGCAAGGTTGTGGTAGAGGGCTGTTTCGTATGCATTCTGC
>JBDOMX010000205.1:0-2281 GCA_039831615.1 Planctomycetaceae bacterium | reverse complement strand
CGCCGGAATACTGCGCATGCCCCGGACGTTGGAGTCCCGCACGTAACGGCCAAGCAGGTCCGCGCTTTTCGGATTGTCCGGGTCGAGTGTCACGACACCGACCATGAAATCACTGTTGTCCCGAGCCGAGTCTGACGTGAAACGGTTGTCAAACCGGTAGAATGTGCTTGTCTGAATGGCGGTGACAAAGCGCACGCCGTTTGACTGCATTTCCTGCTGAAGGTGACTGACGGTGCCCTTGCCCTGCGGTGGACGATAAGGCTCTTCAACCGTGGGATACCGTTTCTCGTCTTCTCCGTAGATGTGCGCGTGACAGTCGATGATCATAAGTTCGTCATCGTCGGTGTCTGCCATTGCGGTGCCGGCGACGCAGGTCGCCCCGACTGCGGCCGCCGATGTTTTCAGAAACTGGCGGCGTGTTTCATCGTGCTTACCTGGCATGATGGATGCTTCCTGGTTCGACCGACTGATGCCACAACGGAGTCAGGAACTACATACCCGAGGGCAGGACCGGCGTCCGAACTGCAAAAACGATGTGGCGCCGAAGTGCCCGTCTCAATTCGTTCCTATGCACGCGACGAACGGCGCATCAATAAATCGCACGTCCGGTTATAGGACAGGATTGCTCAGCATACAACTTCGTTCTCGTGCGAAGTTCGTCATGATTCAATACGATTGCCGGATGATTTGTGTACACTGATGTCGAGCCGTTTACCTGATTCCCGAATTATCCGACTTGAGGATCTGTCATGAATCAATCGAACCCATGTCGCGATCGTGATTCCGTTCTTTCCCGTCGCAATTTTGTGCGAACAGTGGGCGGTGCGGCCGTCGCTGCAGGTGTTGTTCCTCTGCTGGGCCAGTCGGTCGTGGCAGGGCCAGCACCAACGAGCACTGCCGAAACCGCCGTCAAGCGGCTGTACGATTCGCTCAGGGATGAGCAGCTGACGGCGATTTGCTTCCCGTTCGAGCATGATCTGCGGAAGAAAGTAAGTGCCAACTGGGGCATTACGGACCAGGAAATTGGCAGCGACTTTTACACCGACGAGCAGCGTGAACTGATTGGACAGATCGTTGGGAGTGTAACCAGCGAGGATGGTCACGAGCGACTGCTGAAACAAATGGATGACGACAATGGCGGTATCGACCAATACCATTGCGCCATCTTTGGCAAGCCGGGAACGGGCAACTTCCAGTGGGAGTTGACGGGGAGGCACCTGACGCTGCGGGCTGATGGCGACAGTGTCGAGAACGCCGCGTTTGGCGGGCCGATTGTGTATGGACACGGCGAGGAAGAAGTGAAACAAAACCTGTTCCACTATCAGACGATGAAAGCGAATGAAGTCTTCGAGGCGTTGGACGGCAAACAACGTAAGAAATCGCTGCTGACAACAGCTCCGGAAGAGAACCAGGTGAAGCTTCAGGGCCGCGACGGAGAATTCCCCGGCATTCGAGTTGGTGATCTGTCGGCCGATCAGAAGGAGCTGGTGGAATCGGTCGCAAAGACGATCCTCGCCCCATACCGCAAGGAAGACGTTGATGAGTCGATGTCAATTCTGAAGAAGAACGGTGGGGTGGATGAACTCCGCATGGCGTTCTATCAGGAAGGCGACATTGGAGACGACAAAGTCTGGGACATCTGGCGCGTTGAAGGTCCATCGTTTGTCGTGCATTTTCGTGGCGCGCCACACGTTCATGCCTACATCAATATCGGTGTCAAAGCGTAGTCCGCACCGCCGCAATTCAGTCATCAGGGCCCTGCACGATGCAGGGCCTTTTTTGTTGTCTGAGCCAGCCCGACGGACCTGACCATAACGCTGGAGCGAAACGTGAATCGATGCGCTGCCGGGAAGGTACGCTGCGTGTATCCGACAGCATTGGTCAGTCGTTGTGATTTGTGGTGCCCGTGCGACTTGTCCTCCTGATGCCGGCATGTCAGGATCTTCCATCTCCCATCCACCGGTGGGATCATCCTCGAACACACGACTCTATGAGGCGGTTTCAATATGGCGCTCAGCAACAACCGCACGCAGCGAATGAGCATGCTCTGCGCTATGTACGTCGCTCAGGGATTGCCCTGGGGCTTCATGCTCAACACGGTCGTCAGCTTTATCACCGACACTGATGAAACCGTTTCGGCGACGGAAATCAGCAACCTGACCGCGATGATCCTGGTCCCGTGGACCTTTAAGCTCGTCTGGGCTCCGCTCATTGACAGCATGACCATTCGTTCCATGGGGCGCCGTCGGCCGTGGATCATCAGCGCCCAGCTGATGATGGC
>JBDOMX010000456.1:0-2282 GCA_039831615.1 Planctomycetaceae bacterium | reverse complement strand
ACCGCTGGCAAAGAGAGTGGTCAAATCCATCTGCTACGGAGCCGTATGGGGCGGCGTGTTTGCTAGCTGGGGAGATTTGGATATCCCACAGTTCGCGTTGGGTGACTTTCTTGGCGGGTTGTTGGGGATGTTGTGCGTTTTCGGAGTGCCTGCAGGACTTATCCTGGCTTTCCTCGACAGCAGACGACGCAAGACGCTGGACGGGGCAGCAGGCATCAAGGTGCCTTCCGTCATTATCGGCGGTTCCATGTTCATTGCTGGCCTGCTGGCATTTCCCATCGTTGTCAATACGCTGGCAACATCTGGCAGCGAATGGCTCACAGGAGGAAACGAGAGTGTCTTTTTGAGGACGGCAATAGGAATGTTGGGCGGAGCCTGTTTGGGTCCGATCGTGCTTGGAATGCTGATCGCAACAATGCGACTGCGAGATTGGGCATTTGCCAAATCAGTGGATGAAATCGAACCAGACCCTGCACCGGACAAGCCGAAGTAATGTGCATGCGATGTCCATAACAGGACTTAGCGGTCGTCCCAGGACGGAAGTGTTTTGCGGCTATGATGTTCGATCGTGAATGTCCAGGCCCGCCTTATGATTGTATGAAACTGGAGTTCCTATGACTGAATTTCCTGCTGACTCTGAATTGATCGAGTTCTTTGGTTGTCCGCCCGATTTAACCGATACGGATGCAGACGTCTCTTGGGCTTACAACACACTCCGTTTCATAGTTAAAAAGGCAAGCGACCGCGTTGAGTGTACGATCGACAATCCGTCACTCGAGCTTCGATGGACTCGTGACGGAGAGGAACTGATCTTCCTCAACTTCCACCAGGTCAACCGACTCAGAATCGAGTCGGATCCCGGAGGAAGCGTCATGGTCGGCGAACATGAAAACGGCGTTGTCCGGATTTCTCTAAAACCGAAAGTTCACATCTCGTACGTGCAATCTCAGTGACTTGTGATTCGGTGCGGGTGGGCCGAACCGGAGGCGAGACTGTTGTTGCCCACGTCGACACATTCTGGGCACGTGACTTTGATTTTGATCGGATGCATTCATCTGAAGACGGTTCGCAACCGACCTACTCAATGACCAACACCCGAAACTCGCCCGCCAACAGCATGTGGCGGCCGGTTCCCGACACGATGTGGATGTAGACCGAATGAGCACCGGGTTTGGTGTTCACGGCAGCTGTGACTTTGATGGCCGCGTTTCTGACATGCTTGAACGTGCCATCTTTTTGGCGTCCGGCGAACTTTCCACATTCAAACATCGCGCCATTAAGTTTGTAGGACTGCTCTTCGTCGTACTCCACCGTTAACGTGTCCAGCCTCAGGAGAGGTTTTCCCTCCCAGTCGTTCAGGTTGCCCAGAATTCCATCGCCACTAAGAAACACAACGGGACTACGTCCGTCGCCGTCATCCCAACACAAATGAACATCCCTGGACTCTCCCGCCTTCAACACAACCACAGCCTTTGGAGCCTGCAGCCGTTTGGGAGCGGGGTCCCCGGCAATCGTCTGCGTACAATGTCCAAGCGCCACCCACATCAATACCGCGGCGAACATCTGCCTTGAAAGTCGAAACATCATTGGTTTTTCCTGTTCAAAAGAGGGTCAGACAAAGAGACGCAAACTTCCCAATGGCGAGTTGACGAACATCACGGCGGTGCTTGCCAGTGTTCACCTTTCCGATCACAACATGGACCACAGACGGCACATCCTCCGTCTGTGCGGAAACATCGCCGTTGAGCCGATTCGGCTCGGGACACGTCGACTCTGTAAGCGATCGCTTTCCGGTTCCTACCGCTTCTGATGTCTGCAGAACGGATTGATCCAGCGTCGAGGAGAACGCGGTATCCAGCGGGTAGGCCGCTTGAATTGCTGTCACCACGTCTGGACGGTCATCCAGTTGTTCTGCAACCGCCATGGCCCGGGCGTAGCTGGCCTTGCCGATTCCGGAAACACGATAACTGGCGATAATGACTACCGCCACCTTCGATGCAATCACCGATGCCACATAGCCTTCAGTCATTGATCCCTCAATGAAAGCTGTTGCGGCAAATAAGCCGGCTGTCACCAGACCAATGATGCACATGACACGTGACCAGGCGGTCAGAACCGATTTGAGGCTCAGTCGAATAGCGCAACAACTGCCGTCAGTAAGTACTAGCCTGCATTGCGCACCATTTTTCAACGCAAACGCCTCCTCGAGCGTAGGAAGAGTGGAAAAACATTTCACTTCATAAGCACGGGAGGCGTTCGATGTCTGCGACACAGTGTACGGA
>JBDOMX010000146.1:0-2283 GCA_039831615.1 Planctomycetaceae bacterium | reverse complement strand
TCAACCCGGATACCGTCGTCGAGCGTTATGGGGCCGATTCGCTGCGGATGTACGAGATGTTCATGGGGCCGTTGGAGCAAGTGAAGCCCTGGAGTACAAGTGGAGTGGACGGAGTCTTTCGGTTCCTGGGTCGCGTGTGGCGCATGTTCGTCGATGAGCGTGCTGACGACGTGTGTTTACACTCGGCTGTTCAAGACGTCGAAGCCGACGCGGACCAACTGCGAATCCTGCACAAGACGATTCGCGCCGTGACACAGGACATTGAAAAACTGGCGTTCAACACGGCGATCAGCCGCATGATGGAATTCACCAATGAACTGACTCAGCACTCCGTCCGTCCCCGGTCCATCCTATCGCCGTTCGTTCAGTTACTGGCCCCCTTCGCACCACACATCTGCGAAGAGCTGTGGTATTTGCTGGGTCACACCGAGTCCGTGGCCTATGTGGCATGGCCGGTCTACGACGAGAGCCACCTGGTGGAGACGGAGCTTGAAATACCGGTTCAGGTCAATGGAAAGCTCCGAGCCCGAATTCGGGTTCCTGCCGCAGCCGAAGAGGCCCAAATGCGGGACGTCGCCGAGCGAGATGAGACGGTTCAGACACACCTGGCAGACAAACAGATCATCAAGGTCATCGTCGTGCGGGGTCGGATGTTGAATTTCGTCGTCCGTTGACGATCATGCGGGTTTTGCGGGCAACCGCGCGATGACACGATCAGTGTGATACACTGAAAACCCCCTAATTTGTCGATTTTTCTTAAGAAAACAGGCCATACCCGCCTCGGGAGTTCGCTAAACTGAGCATTAGTCGATCCGTTGATCGGCAGTAGGGTACGTGTCGTTTGTTGCAGCGCAATCCCCTTGGGCCGCAGGGGCTTGGTGTACGAATTCGCATCGAGTCTCTCCGTGAGGCATTCATGACCGCTCCGGTTGTTACCGACAGGTTTCTCAAGCTGTTGTCCAACAGTGACCTGTTGTCCTCAGAGATGATGGACAAGGCGGTCAGCCAGCTGAAGATTGGCCAATGTGAATCGGCCGAGGAAGCGGCCAAGGTTCTGGTCAAGCAGCGTTTGATCACTCCATTTCAGGCAGAACGCCTGTTGGCTGGTCGGGCTCGCGGCTTCTTCGTCGACGAGTACAAGATTCGCGAGATCGTGGGTGTGGGTGGCATGGGTTGTATCTATGTCGCGGAAAACACACAGACGAAAGCACGCGTCGCTCTGAAAGTGCTGACCAGCAACAACGAGCTGGACGCCGGCATGCTGACTCGGCTCAAGCTGGAAGCCCAGGCAGGAATCAAGCTCAGCCATCCCAACGTTTTGAAAACGCACGAAATCGCGGACACGGGCGCGGTGCTCTATGTGGCCATGGAATTCGTGAAAGGTGTCAGTCTCCACGAAGTGATCGCGTTAGGTGGCCCCATTGGTTGGTCCCAGGCCTGCGACTTGTTCCACCAAGCCGCCAATGGCCTGTCACACGCACACAGCATGGGAATGGTCCACCGCGACATCAAACCGGCCAACTTCATCGTCGACCATGAAGGAAATCTCAAAGTACTCGACTTCGGCCTCGCCTTGTTGAGTGAAGAGTTGGATGAAGAATTCTCGCTCGCGATGATTTTTGGCCATGAGTGTCTGGGAACGGCTGATTTCATCGCACCGGAACAATCGCTCAACAGCGGTGACGTCGACTGTCGGGCCGACATCTACAGCTTAGGCTGTACGATGTACCTGACGCTTACCGGCCACTTCCCATTCCCGTACGACACCACATCAAAAAAACTGGACGGACACCGAACAAAACAAGCCCGTCCGGTGCGTGACGTGAACCCCGACATCCCCCAGGAAGTCGCCGACATCATCAAGAAAATGATGCACAAGCGACCGGAACACCGATTCCAGAACTGCAACGAAGTCGCGCAAGCGTTGAGCCCCTTCGCCAAACGCCGCACTCTGAACTTCGATTTTCAGAGAATTTTGTCCATGCGGATCAAGGATGCCAAGAATCGCGATCGGGCCCTGCGCATCGGGCAGAATACGGGCATTTCTTCGGCGACCGGTTCGCGGACGGGCAGCGGGTCGCGCCGCCGCCTGCAGACCGAATTGGACACCGTCGTTGGAAAAGACACGGAACCTGTCGGTCCACAAGAGGCGTGCGGCGTGTCGGACGTCGATGACGATAAATTCACGGGATCACGGTCCGGCGAAATTCGCATCAACACGAGTGCCCCAGGTCCGGTTCCGTGTGAATTCAGCCTGTTGAGTGCGCACGACGACCAACGGAT